>NZ_JAAXOY010000156.1 GCF_012396155.1 Cellulomonas septica
CGCGGCGACCAGTCCGCTGCCCAGCCCGCGCAGCCACGAGCGGCCGACGGCCGGCTCACGGCAGAGCGCGACCAGGCCGCCGACCGACCGCGCCACGACGACGGCCGGGAGGCGGGTGCGCCGGAACCGCGCGAACAGCAGGACCATGCTGCGGTTCGCGTGGTACGCCGTGACCGTGCTGCGCGAGACGTCGCGCCGCGACCCGGTCGACCCTCCGCCGTCGTGCGACACGCACAGCTCGGGGACCGTCACGGGGCGCGCGCCCGGGGGGCTCGTCCGGAGCGCGAGGTCGGGTTCCTCGCAGTAGAGGAAGTAGCTCTCGTCGAACCCGCCGAGCGCCAGGAGCTCGCGCACGCGGACGACCATGGAGCTGCCGTTGACGAACGTGACCCAGGCGCGCTCGGGCGGGCACACCCGGCCCGTCCACCCGCTCAGCCCGGAGACGCCTTCTCGGGTCCGGTCGCTCGCTCGCACGGACGTCCCGAGCACCACCTCGTCGGGAGCCTGCCGGAGCGCGTCGTGCACGGCGCCCGACGTGAAGGCGAGCACGCGCGCGTCCGGGTTGAGCAGCCAGGCGACGTCCACGCCGCGGTCGTGGAGCGCGCGAAGGCCCACGTTGTTGCCCGCGCCGAACCCGATGTTGCGCCCCGGCCGCACCACGGTGACGTCGACGCCGGCGACGGCCTCGATCGCCCGCGTGGACGGGTCCGGCTCGGGCGAGTTGTCGACGACCACGACCGGACCGATCCCGTCCCGGCCCCGGAGGCTCTCGAGCAGCGCGAGGGTGTGCGTCCCGCTCGCGTAGTTCACGACGACGACGCCGATCTCCTCCGTCATGGCACCAGGTCCCGCAGGAGGTCCTGCGCCTCGCCGGTGCGGCGCGTCCACGAGTGGTCCGACGCCCGCCGACGCCGGTCCGCGGCCGCGACCTCGTCGACATCCCCGACGGCCCTGCGGACCGCACCGACGAGCTCCGCGTCCTGCGCCAGGACGAGACCCGGCTCGTCAAGGTGCCGCAGGCTCGGCAGGGGCGTCGAGACGACGGACAGGCCCGCGGCGAGGTACTCGTACACCTTCATCGGGAAGACGCCCGCGGTGTAGTCGTTCAGGCGGTACGGGACGAGGCCGACCGTGCACGTCGCGAGGAGGTCGGCGAGCGCCCGCGGAGCGAGATTCCCGACGTACTCGACGCCGTCGCGCCCCAGCAGGCCGTCGAACGACCCGTCGGCGTCGGCGCCGTCGATCCCGACCGGCCCCGCGACGACGAGCTCGACGCCGGCGTCGACGAGCGCGTGGAGCAGGCCGGTGTCGATCTTCGTCGTCGTGAGGTTCCCCGCGAAGACCGCGCGCGGACGCCGCTGCGGGCGCGCCGACGCGAACAGCTCGGTGTCGGCGACGTTCTGCCACAGCAGGACGTCGTCCCGCCCGAGCGCACGCAGGTGGTCCCGGACGCCCGTGCTGCTGGCGATCACGGCGTCGGCCCGGTCGACGAGGCGGCGCTCGCCCTCGAGGATCGCGCGAGCCGCCACGCGGGGCTGCGCGTGGAGCAGATCCACCGCGTGGTAGACGACGGCCCGGGCGCGGGACTCCAGACCGTAGGTGACCGGCGAGAAGGTCCACAGCACGGAGTCGGCCAGCTCGGGCAACGGCAGGCGGCCGGCGAGGACCGCGTTCGCCCGCCGCGCCGCCCGCGAGTCGTGGAGCGGCAGGACCCGGGGACTGACGACGCGCACGTCCCCGGTCGACGGACGCGCGTCCCGGCGGCTCGCCGGACTGGCCCGGAGCCGGCGTCCCAGCCGTCGGAGGTCGGCTGTCGTCAGCCGGGGCGCGCGGAGACCGAACGACTCCACGTACGTCACGGGCGTGTGCCGGGCGAGCCCCACGGCGAGGTGCTGCTTGTTCGTCCACACCGGCGCGTCGAAATCCGCGGTCGACAGGACGACGACGGGAGGCAGCGTCACATCGCTCATGCGGCGACCGCCGGGGACGCGACGAACGCGCGGATCTCGGCGGCGAACCGGGAGCCGGAGAACCTGTCGGTGCCCTCGCTCACGCGCGGCCCGCGCAGGGCGACCGCGCGCTCCACCCCGCGAGCGAGCTCGGTGGCGTCGGCGAGGTCGACGCAGGCGCCCGTGACGCCGTCCACGACCGACTCGGTGACCCCGCCGTGCAGCCCCGCCACCACCGGCGCCCCTGCCGCCATCGCCTCGACCGGCATGATCCCGAAGTCCTCGACGGCGGGGAACACGTAGACGGCGCACGCCTGGTAGAGCGCGAACAGCAGCGCGTCGGACGGTGCGTCGACGAACGTGACGGGGACGCGGGCGGTCGCCGCGAGCCCGCCGAGCCGGGCACGCTCGGGCCCGCTCCCGGCGATGACGACGGGCCGCCCCGACGCCTCCCCCGCACGGATCACGAGGTCGAGGCGCTTGTACGGCACCAGCCGTGAGGCACCGAGCACGAACCCGTCGGGCAGGGCGTCGAGCACCTCGCGCTCGGCGCCGGTGACGCGGTCGGCCCACACGGGCACGGACCGGATCCGGGCGACGTCGACGGGCGGGTGCACGACGGTCGCGTCGATCCCCCACGCCCGTCGGACCCGCTCGGCGACGAACCGGCTGTTCGCGGCCACCGCGGTGATCTCCCGCGCACGGGCGCGGTCGAGCGCCCGCAACGGCGCGCCCGCGAGCCGCGCGGCCGGGCCGGCGCCGCGGACGTCCAGGTCCGGCTCCCAGAGGTACCGCGCCGGGCTGTGCACGTAGACGAGCTTGGCGAAGTCGCGCGGCTGGTCGCGGAACGAGACGTGGTGCGCGAAGGCGTGCGAGCTGACGAGCGCCCAGTCGTAGTGCCCGCTGCGATGGCGCCAGACGGTGGGCATGGCGGGGAGGGCGAGCGCCTTGCGGTGGCGGAGCGGTGTGCGGGCCAGCCATGTCTCGTCGAGCCGACGACCTGGGTAGCGGCCGGGGACGTCGTTCCACAGGCAGAGCAGGTCGGCGTCGGGGAACGCGTCGACCATGGCGTCGAAGACGTTCTCCGACCCACCGGTCCTCGCGAGCCACTCGTGGACGAGCACGCCGCCCATCAGTACGCCCCGCTCCGCGCGACGACGACCTTGACGGTGCGGGCGAGGATCAGCAGGTCGGTGAAGAGCGTCCAGTTCTCGACGTAGGAGACGTCGGCGCGCAGGCCCGCCTCGGGCGTGAGGTCGGAGCGCCCGGACACCTGCCACAGGCCGGTGAGGCCGGGCTTGACGAGGAGCCGGCGGTGCGCGGCGCGGTCGTACTGCGCGACCTCCTCGGCGATCTGCGGACGCGGGCCGACGAGGCTCATCTCCCCCCGCAGGACGTTGAACAGCTGCGGCAGCTCGTCGAGGGAGAAGCGGCGAAGCACGCGCCCGACGCGCGTGACGCGCGGGTCGTTCTTCGGCTTGTAGAACAGCGCGATCCCGGTGACGCCCTCGGCGGCGAGGACGTCGGACAGGCGATCGTGGGCGTCGGCGACCATCGAGCGGAACTTGAACATGCGGAAACGGCGGCCGTCCTTGCCGATCCGCTCCTGGGCGTACAGCACCGGTCCGCGGCTGGTCGTCGCGACGAGCACGGCAAGGACGAGGAGCAGCGGCGACAGGACGACGACGAGCGCCGCCGCGGCGACCCAGTCGAAGACCGTCTTGGCGACGTACTTGGCGCCGGTGAACCGCGGCTCGTCGACGTACATGAGCGGCAGCCCCGAGACGGGCTGCATGGTGACGCGCGGCCCGGCGACGTCGACGAGGGAGAGGGTGAGCGCGAGGTCGACGTGCGACCCCTCGAGGTCCCACCCGAGCTGCCGGACGGCCTCGGTCGTGATGGCGTCGGACCCGGTGACGGCGACGGCGGAGGCGTGGGTGGCGACGGCGACACGCGCCGCGTCGCCCAGCGAGCCGAGCACGGGGACGCCGGCGACCGTCTCCCTCGACGCGACCTCGCCGGACGGCACGCACACGCCCAGGACGGTGTATCCGGCGCGGGGGCTGCGGTGCAGCTCCTCGATGAGCCGCGCGACCTTCTCGCGGTGGCCGATGACGACGACGCCCGACTGCATGCGGCCCGCGTCGCGACGGCGGTGCAGCCACTGCCGCCACACGTAGCGGCCGACGAGGATGAGGACGAGCCCGAGCGGTGCGGCGATCGCCAGGTAGCCGCGGCCGATGTCCATCTTCAGCAGGTAGGCGACGATCGCGACGACGGCGAACAGGCGCCAGGTGGCGCCGAACACGCGCGCGTACTCGACGGGGCCGGTGCCGATGATGCGGCGGTCGCGGGACCGGACGACGGCGAGGGCGGCGAGCCAGGCGGCGGTGAGGACGCCCGAGACGGTGAGGTAGGACGGCGAGTACTCGCCGGAGACGAGCGTGGTGCCGCCGATGTCGAACCGGACGACGTACGCGACGCCGACGGCGAAGACGACCGCGAACGCGTCCGTGATCGTGAGGCGGGCGACGTACCAGGGCCACCAGGGGGCGGTCGCGCCCGCGGGCGCGTCGACCTCGACGGCACCCGGACGGTCGTCGGCCCGGTCGGGTCCGACGGCGCGCATCTCGACCACCGTTCCCCCCGTCTGCGGTGGACTTCACTAACCGCAGCATGCTACCTGTGGCACGGCCTTCCGGATCCGGACGAAGAATGACGAGCCGGACATCCGAGGGCACGACGGCGGCATTTTCCCGGGGATTCCACCCGCGCGCACGTGCGGGCCTCGCGGCCGACGACAGGGGGTGGGCACGGCCCCGGCGTGGCGGTCGGCGAATGCGTGTCCGTGAGAGAATTGCGCGCCGCGGGTCCGCCCCGCGCACCAAAGGGGAGGCATTTCGTTGGAGCTCCAGGACTATCTGCGCGTCCTGCGCAAGCGGTGGGTCTCGATCGTCGCGATCACGGCCCTGTGCGCGCTGGGCGCGGTCGGGGCGTCGCTGGCGATGACGCCGGTCTACCAGGCGACGACTCAGCTCTACGTCTCCGTGCAGGGCGGCGCGTCCACGTCGGACCTCCTCCAGGGCGCGAACTTCACGCGGCAGCAGGTCACGTCGTACGCGCAGCTCGTGAACAGCCCGAGCGTGCTGGGGCCGGTCATCGACGACATGGGCCTCGACGTGCGTGCGGAGTCCCTCGCGGGCCGGGTGCAGGCGGACTCGCCGCTCAACACCTCCCTCATCAACGTGACGGTGACGGACGAGAACCCGGCGGTCGCGGCGGCGACGGCGGACGCGATCGCGGGCCAGTTCAAGGACGTCATCGGCGAGCTCGAGACGCCCGCTGACGGCGGCCCGTCGGCGGTCAAGGTCTCGGTCGTGCGCGAGGCGACGGCCCCGACGGACCCGTCGTCGCCGAACCTCAAGCTCAACCTGGCGCTCGGTCTGCTCGTCGGCCTGGCGCTCGGGGTCGGCATCGCCGTGCTGCGCGAGGTCCTCGACACGCGCGTGCGCACCGAGGACGACATCGCGCGCGTCACCGAGACGTCGGTCATCGGCACGATCCCCTACGACGAGGACGCGCCGAAGCACCCCCTGATCGTGCAGTCGAGCCCCCACAGCCACCGGGCCGAGGCCTTCCGCCGGGTCCGCACGAACCTGCAGTTCCTCGACGTCGCGGACCGGCCGCGGTCGATCGTCATCACGTCGTCGCTGCCGGGTGAGGGCAAGTCGACGACGTCGATCAACGTGGCGATCACGCTCGCGGACGCGGGCACGCGCGTGGTCCTGGTCGACGCGGACCTGCGCCGCCCGGCGGTGGCCCGCTACATGGGCCTCGAGGGCGGCGTGGGCCTCACGACGGCGCTCATCGGCCGCGCGGACGTCACGGACGTCATCCAGCCGTGGGGCAACGGCAACCTCCACGTCCTGCCCGCGGGCCAGGTCCCGCCGAACCCGAGCGAGCTGCTCGGGTCGCAGGCGATGGCGCAGCTGCTGGCCACGCTGACGTCGCGCTACGACGTCGTGCTGCTCGACACCGCGCCGCTGCTGCCGGTGACGGACGCGGCGATCCTGGCGAAGCTCACGGGCGGCGCGCTGCTCGTCGCGGGCTCGGACAAGCTGCACCGCAACCAGCTGGCCGAGTCGCTGTCGTCGCTCGAGACCGTGGGCGCGCGTGTGCTCGGCATCGTGCTCAACCGCCAGCGCCGCAAGGCCGGCGAGCAGTACACGTACTACGACTACTCGCCGACGCCCGCGGTCGACGGGCGCGCGCGCAACGGACGCCGCCGCAAGGCGCGCTCGGGCCCGTCCGCCCCGGCGACGTCCCCCACGCCCGCGACGACCACGGGTGCCGTCCCGGTCTCGACGAACACGGGGTCGATCTGGCCCGGCGACGCGCTCAGCGAGTCGCGTCTGCGCGGCTCCGCGCCGGCCCAGCCGCAG
>NZ_JAAXOY010000157.1 GCF_012396155.1 Cellulomonas septica
GCTGAGCGCGCTCAAGCCCGACTCGACCGCGGGGCGTCCGGCCGCCCCCGACGGCGGGCTGAAGATGGCCGCGTCCGCGATGCTCGCGCTCTTCGAGGTCGCCGACCGCATGGCCGCCGACCCGGAGGACAACCGCCACACCGTCCTGTGGTGCGCGCGCGGCGAGGACCGGCGCGGTGGCGTCCTCACGCGCCTGCATGCCGCACCGCTCGCGGTGAACGGCCTCATCCGCACGCACCTGCTCGGCGGGCGGACCGGTGTGCTCACGTCCGCGACGCTGTCGCTCGGTGGCTCGTTCGACCCGGTCGCCCGGTCCGTCGGGCTCGAGGTCCGGCCGGACGCCGAACCCGTCGGCCCGTCGCGTCTGCCGGGTGCGCCGGACGACGCCGACGCGCTCGACGTGGCGACCGGCACCGACGCGGCCGACGACCCCGGGCCGCTCACCTGGCACGGCCTCGACGTCGGCAGCCCGTTCGACTACGCCCGGCAGGGCATCCTCTACGTCGCGCGTCGTCTGCCCCCGCCCGGGCGCGAACCCGCGACGGACGCGCAGCTCGACGAGATCGAGGCGCTCGTCCGCGCGGCCGGGGGACGCACGCTCGGGCTCTTCTCGTCCCGTCGGGCGGCCACGGCGGCCGCGCTCGCGATGCGGGAGCGGCTCGACGTGCCCGTGCTGCTCCAGGGCGACGACCAGCTCCCGACGCTCGTCGCGCAGTTCGCCGCCGACGAGCCCACGTGTCTCTTCGGGACGCTGTCGCTGTGGCAGGGCGTCGACGTGCCGGGGCCCGCGTGCCGCCTCGTCCTCATCGACCGCATCCCGTTCCCTCGTCCGGACGACCCCGTGCGCTCGGCCCGGACCGAGGCGGTCGCGGCCGCGGGCGGCAACGGCTTCATGTCGGTGTCGGCGACGCACGCCGCGCTGCTGCTCGCGCAGGGCGCAGGACGTCTGGTCCGCACGACCGAGGACCGCGGCGTCGTCGCCGTCCTGGACCCGCGGCTCGTCACCGCGCGCTACGGCGAGTTCCTCGCCCGATCGCTGCCCGGCTTCTGGCGGACCACCGAGCGCGACGTCGCCGTGTCCGCCCTGCGCCGCCTCACCGGGGACGGCTAGCCTCAGAGCTGCGCCGACGTGCGGTGCCGGTGCTCGTCACCGGCGCCGACGCGCACCCCGACCGACCCGGGCCCGGGCGGTCGCACGACGACGCGGGAGACGCCCCATGACCGAGACCCCTGACCTCGACGACGCCGTGACGCCGCACGTCCCGCGCCGCCGGACGTCCAAGCTCGCGATCGTCGGGGCGGGCGCCGTCGGGTCGACGATGGCCTACGCCGCCCTCATGCGCGGTGCCGCCCGCACGGTCGCGCTCTACGACATCAACAAGGCCAAGGTGCAGGCGGAGGCGCTCGACCTCGGGCACGGCATCCAGTTCATGCCGATGGCCCAGGTCGTGGGTTCGGACGACATCGCGGTGTGCGCCGACGCCGACATCGTCATGTTCACCGCGGGTGCGAAGCAGAAGCCCGGCCAGACGCGCCTCGACCTCGCCGAGGCCACGATCTCGCTCGTCCGCAAGGTCCTCCCGGCGGTCGTCGAAGTCGCGCCCGACGCGACGTACGTCATGGTCACCAACCCGGTCGACGTCGTCACGTACGCCGCGCTGCGCATCTCGGGGCTGCCGCCGTCGCGGCTGTTCGGCTCCGGGACCGTCCTCGACTCGTCGCGGCTGCGCTACCTCATCGCGCGCGAGACGGGCGTCGCGGTGCAGAACGTCCACGCGTACGTCGCGGGCGAGCACGGCGACAGCGAGCTGCCGCTCTGGAGCTCGGCGAGCATCGGCGCGGTGCCGCTGCTCGAGTGGAACGGCCTCGGCGGGCGCGGCGGCGCGCTGACCTCCGAGGTGCGCGAGCGGATCGCGCGCGAGGTCGTCGACTCCGCGTACCAGATCATCGAGGGCAAGGGCGCGACCAACTACGCGGTCGCGCTCGCCGGGTCGCGCATCATCGAGGCGGTCCTCAATGACGAGTCCCGCATCCTGCCCGTGTCGTCGCTGCTCGACGACTACTACGGGATCTCCGACGTGTGCCTCTCCGTCCCCGCCGTCGTCGGTGCCAAGGGCGTCGAGGACCGGCTCGCGGTGCCGATGTCGGCCGACGAGCTCGCGGGTCTGCGACGCTCCGCCGAGGCCGTCAAGGACGTCGCGCGCCAGTTCGGCTTCTGACCTCGCTGCCTGCTCGCCGGCCGAGCTCGCGGCGCCGCGGCGCGCAGTCGCGCGTGGCGGCGCCGCGGGGTCGTGGCCCGCTGGTGTGCGGCGACGGCCGCACGGCCGGGTCCGACGGGCGTCAGTGCGACCGCAGCGCGTCGATCAGCTCCGACTTGCGCATGCGCGACCGCCCCTCGATGCCGACGTCCGCCGCCTTCTTGCGCAGGTCGTCGACGGTCCAGTCGTCGTAGTCGCCCGAGCGGCCGCCCTTGCGGCCGACGGCCGACCGTGACGAGCCGGCGGCGGCGTTGGCGATGCGCGCCGACTTCTCCTTGCTGTTCCCCTCGTCGCGCAGGCGCTCGTAGAGCTTCGCGTCCTTCACGCTGGGGCCGGGGTCTCGCATCCGTCCGGGCATCGTGGCTCCTCGGTCGAGGTCCGGGGCGTCGTCCTCACCCCGGACCAGCGTCGCGCCGACCTCGCCGCGCCGCACGCGCACGACGTCGGCGTCCTCGCGGTCCCGCGTCCGCGCAGGGGTGCGCAGCCGGACGTCAGAGGCTGCGCAGGACGGAGACGACCCGGCCGAGGATCGTCGCCTCGTCGCCCACGATCGGCGCGTAGGCGGCGTTGTGCGGCATGAGCCAGACGTGACCGTCGGCCCGGCGGAGCGTCTTGACGGTCGCCTCGCCGTCGATCATGGCCGCGACGATCTCGCCGTTCTCCGCGACCGGCTGGCGGCGCACGACGACCCAGTCGCCGTCGCAGATGGCGGCGTCGATCATCGAGTCGCCCGCGACGCGGAGCAGGAACAGCTCGCCGTCGCCGACGAGCTGGCGCGGGAGCGGGAACACGTCCTCGACGACCTGGTCGGCCAGGATCGGGCCGCCCGCGGCGATCCGGCCCACGACCGGGACGTAGGAGGGGCTGGGCACCTGCTCGTCGTCCCCGGTGACGGGTGCGGAGAAGGGCGTGCGGGTGCCGTCGGGCGCCGTCCAGGTGGACACGCCGCGCGAGTCGTCGGGGTGGACGACCTCGATCGCGCGCGGCCGGTTCGGGTCGCGCCGCAGGTAGCCCTTGCGCTCGAGGGCCGTGAGCTGGTGCTTGACGCTCGACGGGCTCGTGAGGCCGACGGCCTCGCCGATCTCGCGCATGCTCGGCGGGTAGCCGCGCGACTCGACCGACGCCCGGATGGTGTCGAGCACGAGGCGCTGGCGCGCCGTGAGGCCGTCGGGCCCGTCCGGGCCGTCGGGGAGCGCGTGGACGGTCGCCACCCGGTCCTGCGTGCCGGTCGTGGTGTCCCCGCTCGTGCTCACTGCACCCTCCTGACGTCGTCGGCCGGTCGCCGCCTGCTCGGTGCCGGACGCTGCGCGCCGCCTCCGACCTGCGTCCGGGCCGCGCCGGCCGGGGCGATGTCAGTGGTCGGTGGTGCGCTTGTCCTGCGCCGCCAGCCTAGGCAGTGCGAGCAGCCAGATCAAACATCTGTTCGATCTCGTCTGGACGCGTGTCGGAGCCGGGTGGTAGACATCGTACAGACGTTCGACGAACAGACGTTCGAACCAGACGGAGCGGAGAGTCGACATGAGCGCTGCGGTGCTGTCGCCGGCGGGGCCGGGAGCGGTGCGTCCGAACCTGCGGGTCGTCCGGTTGTCGACGCCGCCCGCGCCCCGCTCCGTCGCGCCGGCGGGTCGGACAGCGGTCGCGACCGGTGCCGGGCGTGACGACGCCGGTGCCCGGGCGACCGCGGAGCAGGCGCCGCTGCGGCTGACCGCACGCGGTCGGCTCGTGGTCGTCGTCCTCGGCCTGCTGCTCGCGATCGGTGTCTCGACGATCGCCGCGCGCGCGTCGGCGGACGGTCCGGTGAGCTCTGCGGTCGAGGTCACGCGTCACGTCGTCCTCGAGGGGGAGACGATGTGGGGCCTCGCGCAGCAGGTCGCCGCGCCGGGGGAGGACGTGCGCGACGTCGTCCTCGAGCTCGTGCGTCTCAACGACCTCCCCAACGCAGGTCTGATGGCGGGCCAGGAGATCCTCCTGCCGCGCTCCTGAGCCTCGGCGGCGCCCCTGCGGGGAAGGCGGGGGCGCCGCCGGGAGGAGCGTTGACGAGGGGGCCGTCCCTCAGTAGGTTAGGCTTACCTCATCGAACGGGCTGGGGGGCTCGTCGAGGTGTGGCCGAGGGGATGCTCGCATCGCCCCGTGCCGCAGCACCGCGCCGGACCGAGGCGAGTCGGTCCGTGATCTGGGACGCGAGTCCCCAGGGAGGCGGCCGCGTCGAGCGGCCGCCTCCCTGCACGCGGGTGCCCGACTCCGCGACCCCGCCCCGCGCGACCGGGCGGGCGGTCGAGTGGTCAGGTCGGCGCGCCTTGCGACGCCGTAGGAGGGTGTCCTAGCGTCGCCGGGACGAGGACGAGCGGGGTCAGGGGACTCGCTGTCCGTGACAGCGAGGAGACATCGCGGTGCACTGCCCGTTCTGCCGACACCCGGACTCCCGTGTCGTCGACTCCCGCACGTCGGACGACGGCTCGTCCATCCGCCGCCGCCGTCAGTGCCCGCAGTGCAACCGGCGGTTCACGACCGTCGAGACCGCGAGCCTCTCGGTCGTCAAGCGCTCCGGCGTCACCGAGCCCTTCAGCCGCGAGAAGATCGCCAACGGCGTCCGCAAGGCGTGCCAGGGGCGTCCGGTGAGCGAGGACGACCTCGCGCTGCTCGCCCAGCGCGTCGAGGAGACGCTCCGCGCGTCGGGGTCGGCCGAGATCGACGCGTACGAGATCGGGCTGGCGATCCTCGGGCCGCTGCGCGAGCTCGACGAGGTCGCGTACCTCCGGTTCGCGAGCGTCTACCAGGCGTTCGACTCGCTCGAGGACTTCGAGGCCGCGATCACGGTCCTCCGTGCCGACCGGGAGGGACGCGAGTCCTCGGACACCGACGCCACCGACGCTGTCGAGCCGGTGGCCGGCTCGACAGGTGCCGGCTCGACCGTCTGACGACAGGTCGGGGCTCGACCGTCGGACGCACGTCACCGATCCGCCGCTCGACGACACTCGCGGCTCGACCCTCGGAGCGCGCGTCCGACACGTGGCGGGAGCGCCGCGACGCGTCACGTAGGTTCGTCGGGTGACACCTGACGACCTGCTGCTCCTGACCGTCCCCTCCGCCCCCGCACTCCTGCCCGACGGCTCCGCGGCCGTCGTGGCCGTCACGCACCCCGACCTCGAGACCGACGAGTACACCGGGCAGCTCTGGCTCGTCCCGCTCGCCGGCGACGCCGCGCCGCACCGGATCACCCGCGGGCACCGCGACACCGCCCCGGACGTGTCGCCCGACGGCCGCTGGGTCGCGTTCTGCCGTGCGGAGCCGAAGGGCAAGCCGCAGCTCTACGTGGTCGAGGCGTCGGGTGGTGAGCCGGTGCGGCTCACGGACGCGCCGCTCGGGGTGTCGGCACCCCGGTTCTCGCCCGACGGGCGGCGGATCGCCTACCTCGCGCGCGTGCCGGAGGAGGGGCGCTACGTGGCCGGCGGCGACCCGGCCGGCGAGCCCGCGCGGCACATCACGTCGTTCCGGTACCGCGGCGACGGCATCGGGTTCGAGCGGGACAAGCGCCAGCACGTCTTCGTCGTGGAGGTGCCGACGACGGACGAGACGCCCGCACAGCTGGCCCGGGTGACCGAGGTCCCGGAGTCGACGGCACTGACCCGCGGCGACGCCGAGGTGCGCGGAGCGCGCTGGCTGCCGTCGGGCGACGCGCTGGTCGCGGTCGTCCCGCGGCACGCCGCCCGGGAGGAGGACCTGCGTCGGGACGCGGTCGTCGTCCCCGCCGGGTCGGAGGCGGTCGACGTGCTCGACCTGGTGCCGGTGACCGACGCGGACCGGGGGAGCGCCCTGGGCGTGGAGGCGGTGCTGCCGTCGGCCGACGGCGCGTCGGTGTGGCTGCTCGCGACCGACCTCGGCCCGTCGGGCCACGACTTCGTCGCCGCGCAGGTCGGCCTGTTCCGTGCGGCACTGCCGGTCGCGGGCCAGGAGCCCGCCGTCCCGGTGCGGCTGACGGACGCCGACGCGGTGGACCTCGACGCAGGGGTGCTCGCGGAGTCGCCCGACGGGCCGCTCGTGGCGGTCCAGCACCGGGGTGCGGTGCACCTGGCGCGGGTGACCGACGACGGCGCGCTCGTCACGCTGCTCGGGGGCCGGCGCGTCGTGTCG
>NZ_JAAXOY010000158.1 GCF_012396155.1 Cellulomonas septica
GGCGCTCGAGCGGCGCGGCGGGTGCCTGCTGTGCGTCAACGCGGACGACGAGGCGCGGCGGCGCCTGGGCGCGTGCCGGCACGCGGTCGTGGTCGCCGCGGGGGAGCCGGTCCCGGTGGGCTGACGCGCGTCGTGTGCAGGTCGTGTGACGAGCGTCGCCGGGACGTCCGGCGGCGGAACGAGGCGCCGCGGCGTGACCTACCGTGTGGTGGTGAGCAGCGCCCCCGTGACCCGACCCACCCCGGTGGTCCCGTCGCACCCGCGCCAGGGCCGTGCCGGTGTCGTCGTGCTGTGCCTCGCGGTCGCGGTGGCGAGCGTCGTCGGCGTCTGGGTGCTGTGGAAGGTCTTCGTGACGACGACGTCGGGGCAGGTCGTCGAGCTCGCGGCCCTGCGGGGTGCCGAGTACGGCCAGACGCAGCTGTGGCGGGTGGCGGAGCGGGTGCTCGACGTCGTCTCGGTCGGCTTCATCGCGGCCGTGATCCTCGGGGCCATGGCGATCGCGGTGATCCGTCGCCGCTGGGAGCTGGCCGTGCAGGTCGCGGTCCTGATGATCGGCGCGAACGTCACGACCCGCGTGCTCAAGTTCTACCTCTTCTACCGGCCCGACCTGGGGGTGGCGGAGAGCTACGGCAACACGCTGCCGAGCGGGCACACGACCGCGGCCGCGTCGGTCTCGGTCGCGCTGCTGCTCGTCGTCCCGCCGCGCGTGCGGCCGTGGGCGGCGGTCGCGGGCGCCGGGTACACGACCGTCACGGGCGTCTCGACGCTCATCGGGCAGTGGCACCGCCCGTCGGACGTCGTCGCCGGCGTGCTCGTGGTGCTCGCGTGGGGTGCGGTCGCGTGCGCGATGGTGGCGCTGACCCCGGCACGCGCCGTGACGTCGACGGGCGCGCTGCGCCAGGTCGCTGGCGGGGCCGCCGCGGGGCGCAGGTCGCTGCGCGTGGTCGTGAGCAGCCTGCTCGTGGGCGGTGCGGTCGCGGGCGTCGTGGCCGTCTGGTCGTTGTCGCACACGTGGCGCGACGTCGACGCGGTACCCTCGCGCGCCGACGAGGTCCTGGCCTACGCCGGCGGTGCGACGGGGGCGCTCGCGGCCGCGTGCGTGGCGTTCGCGCTGCTGCTCGTGCTGCGGCAGGCCGCGGCGTCCCGTGTGCCGGAGAGTTGACGGCACGACGTAGAGTCCCCAGCGGTGAGGTGCACGCGGGCCGGAGTGGCTCGCGGACTCGGTAGGAAGGCCTGACGGAATGGGTGCAGGGCGCAAGCTCGTGATCGTGGAGTCGCCGGCGAAGGCGCGCACGATCGCCGGGTACCTCGGCGAGGGGTACGACGTCGAGGCGAGCGTCGGGCACATCCGCGACCTCCCGCAGCCGTCGGAGCTGCCCGCCGACATGAAGAAGGGCCCGTTCGGCAAGTTCGCGGTCGACGTCGACAACGGCTTCGTCCCGTACTACGTGGTCGACCCGGACAAGCGGAAGAAGGTCAGCGAGCTCAAGAAGCTGCTGAAGGACTCCGACGAGCTCTACCTCGCGACCGACGAGGACCGCGAGGGCGAGGCCATCGCGTGGCACCTGCTGCAGGAGCTCAAGCCCAAGGTCCCCGTGAAGCGCATGGTCTTCCACGAGATCACGCGCGAGGCGATCCAGCGCGCCCTCCAGAGCACGCGTGACCTCGACGACCGGCTCGTCGACGCGCAGGAGACCCGCCGCATCCTCGATCGCCTGTACGGCTACGAGGTCAGCCCGGTGCTGTGGCGCAAGGTCCGTCAGGGCCTGTCCGCGGGCCGCGTGCAGTCCGTCGCGACGCGGCTCGTGGTCGAGCGCGAGCGCGAGCGCATGGCGTTCGTCGCCGCCGACTACTGGGACGTGACGGGCATGTTCGCCGTCGAGGACGCGACGCAGCCGGAGTTCTCCGCCCGGCTGACGGGCGTCGGCGGGCGTCGCGTCGCGTCGGGCCGCGACTTCGACGACCGCGGCCGCCTGCGCGGCGGGGACGTCGTGCACCTCGACGAGGCCGCGGCGCACGCGCTCGTCGCCGGCCTGGACGAGGCCGCCTGGTCCGTCGCGAGCCTCGAGACCAAGCCGTACACGCGGCGCCCCGCGGCGCCGTTCACGACGTCGACCCTCCAGCAGGAGGCCTCCCGCAAGCTCCGGATGTCGTCCCGGCAGACGATGCGCACCGCGCAGACGCTGTACGAGAACGGCTACATCACCTACATGCGGACCGACTCGCCCGCGCTGTCGTCGCAGGCGATCGACGCGGCCCGCCGCCAGGCCTCCGAGCTGTACGGGCCGGAGTACGTGCCGGACGCGGCGCGCGTCTACACGTCGAAGGCCAAGGGCGCGCAGGAGGCGCACGAGGCGATCCGCCCCGCGGGCGACCACTTCCGCACGCCGGCCCAGGTCGCGCGTGAGATCACCGGCGACCAGTTCCGCCTGTACGAGCTCATCTGGAAGCGGACCGTCGCCTCCCAGATGGCCGACGCGCGCGGACAGACGGCGTCCGTCCGGATCGCGGCGACCGCGACCCCGACCGCGGGCACGTCCGTCGGGGACGCGCCGGTCGAGACCGTGTTCTCCGCGTCGGGCACCGTCATCACCTTCCGCGGCTTCCTCGCCGCGTACGAGGAGGGGCGCGACGTCTCGCGGTACGAGGACGACGCCGCCGAGGGCGCCTCGGGCGAGAAGGGCGAGTCCCGCCTGCCGACGATGGCCGAGGGCGACCCGCTGACGGGGCGCGACCTCACCGCCGACGGGCACCGCACGTCCCCGCCGCCGCGCTACACCGAGGCGTCGCTGGTCAAGGCGCTGGAGGAGCGGGGGATCGGGCGCCCGTCGACGTACGCGGCGACGATCTCCGTCATCCTCGACCGCGGCTACGTGACGTCCCGCGGCCAGGCGCTCGTGCCGTCGTGGCTCGCCTTCGCCGTGACGCGCCTGCTCGAGGAGAACTTCGACCGGCTCGTCGACTACGACTTCACCGCGTCGATGGAGGAGGACCTCGACCTCATCGCGTCGGGGGAGAAGGAGCGCAGCGACTGGCTCGCGCAGTTCTACTTCGGCGACCCGGCGCTGCCCGGCGAGGGCGAGGGGCTGCGCGACCTGGTCGCGAACCTCGGTGAGATCGACGCGCGCGAGGTCAACTCGATCGAGATCGGCGACGGCCTCACGCTGCGCGTCGGGCGGTACGGCCCGTACCTCGAGGACGCGAACGTGCTGGGCGAGGACGGCAACCCGCGCCGTGCGTCGGTGCCCGACGACCTGGCGCCCGACGAGCTCACCGTCGAGAAGGCGCGCGAGCTCATGGAGACGCAGCCCGAGGGCGACCTGGTGCTCGGCGAGGACCCGTCGACGGGGACCACGATCGTCGCGAAGAACGGCCGGTACGGTCCCTACGTGACCGAGCTGCTGCCCGAGCCGGAGCTCGACCCGTCGCTGTCCGCAGCCGCGCGCAAGAAGGCCCTGGCCGCCGCGCCGAAGCCGCGCACCGCGTCGCTGTTCAAGTCGATGTCGCTCCAGACGGTCACGATCGACGACGCGCTCCAGCTGCTGTCGCTGCCGCGCGTCGTGGGCGTCGACCCCGAGTCGGGCACCGAGATCACCGCGCAGAACGGCCGCTACGGCCCGTACCTCAAGAAGGGCACGGACTCGCGCACGCTCGCCTCGGAGGAGGCGCTGTTCACGACCACGCTCGAGGAGGCGCTCGCGATCTACGCGCAGCCCAAGCGCGGGCGTGGCGCGACCGCCGCGCCGCCGCTGCGCGAGCTCGGCGACGACCCGACGTCGGGCAAGCCGATCGTCGTCAAGGACGGCCGCTTCGGCGCGTACGTCACGGACGGCGAGACGAACCGCACGCTCCCGCGCGACGTCACGCCCGAGTCGATCACGCCCGAGCAGGCCGTCGAGCTGCTCGCCGAGAAGCGCGCGCAGGGCCCCGCGAAGAAGAAGACGCCGGCCCGCCGCACGACGACTCGCACGAAGGCCGCGACCAAGAAGTAGCCGTGCGCGAGGTGGGCGGGTCCCGACCAGGACCCGTCCACCTCGTCGCGCTAGGTTGTCGGCCATGGCTCGCACCGAGGACCCCCGTACCGCACCGTCGATCCGCTGGGGCATCCTCGGCGCCGGCGGCATCGCCGCCGCGTTCGCCGACGCCGTCCGGGAGCACACGCGCGCGCAGCTCGTCGCCGTCGGGTCGCGCAACCGTGACCGCGCCGAGCGGTTCGCGACGGCGCACGGCATCCCGACGACGCACGTCGGCTACCGGCAGCTCGTCGAGGACCCGCAGGTCGACGCGATCTACGTCGCGACCCCGCACTCCGAGCACCGCGAGCACGCGCTCCTCGCGATCCGCGCCGGCAAGCACGTGCTCGTCGAGAAGTCGTTCACGCGCAACGTCGGCGAGGCGCAGGAGGTCTTCGCGGCCGCACGCGAGGCCGGCGTCTTCGTCATGGAGGCGATGTGGACGCGGTTCCTGCCGCACGTCGCCGCGCTGCACCAGGTCATCGACGCGGGTGAGATCGGGGAGATCGTCAACCTGTCCGCGGACCACGGGCAGGCGTTCGCGTTCGACCCGGCGAGCCGGCTGTTCGCGCCCGAGCTCGCGGGCGGCGCGCTGCTGGACCTCGGCGTCTACCCGGTGTCGTTCGCGCACGACTTCCTCGGCGTCCCCGACGCGGTGCACGCGGTCGGCGCGCTGACGGAGACGGGCGTCGACGGTCAGGTCTCGATCGTCCTGTCGTACGGCGAGCGCGCGCAGGCGACGCTCTCGACGACGCTGTGGTCGCGCACGCCGACGGTCGCGCTCATCAGCGGCACCGAGGGCAACATCCAGGTCGCGGGCAGCTTCTACACGCCGACCTCGTTCCGCGTGCAGCGCAACGACGGGCGCGTGTGGTCCTTCGACCAGCCCGGCAGCAAGGGCCTGCAGTTCGAGGCGGCCGAGGTCGCGCGCCGTGTCGCCGCCGGTGAGGTCGAGAGCCCGCGCCTGACGTGGGACGACACGCTCGCCGTCATGTCGACGATGGACGAGGTCCGGCGGCAGGTCGGGGTCACCTACCCCGGCGAGTGAGGGGGCCGTGGGTGGCCGCGACTACCCTGACGGTCGTGACTCCTGCTGCGGGCCTGTTCGTGTCGTTCGAGGGCGGTGACGGTGCCGGCAAGTCGACGCAGGCCCGGCTGCTCGCCGAGCGGCTGCGGGCTCAGGGCCGTGAGGTCGTGCTGACCCGGGAGCCCGGCGGCACGGCGCTCGGCCAGACGCTCCGCGACGCGGTCCTGCACGGCGAGCACGTCGACGCGCGCACCGAGGCCCTGCTGTACGCGACGGACCGCGCGCACCACGTCGCGTCGCTCGTGCGGCCCGCCCTGGAGCGCGGTGCGGTCGTCGTCACGGACCGCTACCTCGACTCGTCGGTCGCCTACCAGGGCACGGGCCGCGACCTCGGCGCCGACGAGGTCGAGAACCTGTCGCTGTGGGCGACGCGCGGCCTGCTGCCCGCGCTGACCGTCCTGCTCGACCTCGACCCCGACGTGGGCCGCGCCCGCCTCACCTCGGCGCCCGACCGGCTGGAGAGCGAGGGTGACGACTTCCACCGCCGCACCCGCCTCGCGTTCCTCGACCGCGCGACGGCCGACCCCGACCGCTGGCTCGTGCTCGACGCGACGCGTCCCGCCGACGCGCTCGCGGCGGTCATCGGCGACCGCGTCGAGGCGCTGCTCGCGGCGGCGGGCGGGTCGTCCGCCGCCGACGACGTCGTGGGCGACGGCGGGTCCCCGGCGGGCGAGGACGTGGCCGCGATCGCCGACGAGAACGCGGTGACGTCGTGAGCGTCTGGGACGACGTCGTCGGTCAGGAGCCCGCCGTCGAGGTGCTGCGCACGGCGGTCAACGACCCGTCGGCCATGACGCACGCGTGGCTGCTGACGGGTCCGCCCGGCTCGGGCCGCTCGAACGCGGCGCGCGCCTTCGCGGCGGCGCTGCAGTGCGTGGACGGCGGCTGCGGCCGCTGCCACGACTGCACGACGACCCTCGGCGGCACGCACCCCGACGTCACGTACGTCGCGACCGAGGGCGTCGTCATCCGGGCCGACACGGTGCGCCCGCTGGTGGAGCTCGCGCAGCGCTCGCCGTCGCAGGGTCGCTGGCGCGTGATCGTCGTCGAGGACGCCGACCGCCTCAACGACACGAGCGGCAACGCGCTGCTCAAGGCCATCGAGGAGCCCGCGGCCCGCACGGTCTGGGTGCTGTGCGCGCCGAGCCCGCAGGACGTGCTCGTGACGATCCGCTCGCGCAGCCGGTCGGTCGCGCTGCGCGTGCCGCCGGTCGACGCGGTCGCCGCGCTGCTCGTGTCGCGCG
>NZ_JAAXOY010000159.1 GCF_012396155.1 Cellulomonas septica
CGCACCGGGACCCTCAGCCGTCGACGCCCACCCGCGCGGTGTCGGCGTCCCGCGCCAGACTGGCGCCGTGCCCACGCAGACCCCTGACGCCGCCGCGACGCCCGACGTCCCCGCCGCCACCCCGGCTCGCCCGCTCGTGACGGGTCGGTGCTTCGGCGACGGGGACCCGCTGTACGAGCAGTACCACGACGAGGAGTGGGGGCACCCGGTCCACGGCGAGCACGCGCTCTTCGAGCGGCTGGCCCTCGAGGGGTTCCAGTCGGGGCTCGCCTGGATCACGATCCTGCGCAAGCGCCCCGCGTTCCGCGCAGCGTTCGCCGACTTCGACCCCGAGGTCGTGGCCGGGTTCGGCGACGACGACGTCGCGCGGCTCATGGCGGACGCGGGCATCGTGCGGAACCGCGCCAAGATCGAGGCCACGATCGCGAACGCCCGCGCGCTGCGGGACCTGCACGCGCAGGGACGCACGCTCGACGAGGTTATGTGGTCGCACGCCCCCGACCGCGCCGACCACGTCCGGCCCGCGACCTGGACGGACGTGCCCGCGGTGACCGTCGAGTCGCGTGCGCTCGCGCGCGAGCTCAAGTCGCTCGGCTTCCGGTTCGTCGGACCGACCACCGCCTACGCCGCGATGCAGGCGTGCGGGCTCGTCGACGACCACCTCGCGACGTGCCCCTCGGTGGCGGTGCCCTGACGGGCCGGCTGGCCAGCCGACCACGGTGCCCGCCGTGCGAGAACCGCGACCGCCGACCACCGAGTCCGGCGCACCCGGGCGGCAGCGGACCGGCGCACCCGGGCGGCGGCGGACCACCGCCTCCGGGCGCAACCCGGGCGGCAGCGGACCATCGCGTCCGACGCGCTCCGGCGGCAGCGGACCACCGCCGTCGACGCACCCTGGTGGCCGCCGACGACCGCGCCGGGCGGCGCCCACGGAGGCTGCTGCTCCCGTCGAGTGACGCCTCGGCACGCACCTCTGACCCTCTTTCGGGTGGAGGTTAGGATGCCCGGCATGACGGACACGACGGACCCCGACGGGCGGCTCGACGCCGTGCGTGGGGCTGCCGCCGCGATGTCCACGCCGTCGGACGTCGACGCCGAGGTGCTGGCCGCCGTCCAGGACGGTCTGCTCGGTGTCGTGGCCGGTTCGCCGACCTCCTGGTTCGACGTCCCGACGCAGCGCAGCCGGCTCCGGCCCGGTCACCTGACCCCGCGCCGCCGCCGCTGATCCGAGGACGGACCGGACGCCCCTCCGGCCCGCCCTCACCACCCCCTCGCCGGGCAACGGTCCGGCACCGCGTGTGATCGACCATCGGCGCGTCGGCGGGCGACGGCTCGCGAAGGCGACGCAACCCCGTCGACGGACGTCGCGGGCGGACGTCCGCGTCTCACCGGTCGAGCAACGTTGCCCACCATGTGGTCGGCGGTCTAGCATCTCGACAACCATCCAGAGCGGCCGAGAGACCTGGCTCGACGACGCCGCAGCAACCCCCCTCCTGGCGAGGGTGTGGGTGCTTCCGCCAGGGTCGATGGAGTGAACGATGCCGCAGCACCCCCCGTGCCCCCGCGACCCCCGCGCGGGCCGACCGACGCCGGTCGTCCGGTGAGCGCCCCCGTCGTGGACGCGGCCCCCGGCACGGTCGACCAGACCGGCACCGTCGCCGACGCCACCTCGCGTCGGACGACCGGCCCGCACGTGGTCCCCGACCGCCCGCTCGCCGCGATCGACCGGCCGACCGTGTCGTTCGAGCTGTTCCCGCCGCGCAACCCCGACGCCGCCCCGCGGCTCTGGGAGACGATCCAGCGGCTCGGCGAGGCGCACCCCGACTTCGTGTCGGTCACGTACGGCGCCTCGGGCCGCACGCGCGTCACGACCCGTGCCCTGGTCAGCCGGCTTCTGCGCGAGACGTCGCTCAACCCGATCGCGCACCTCACGTGCGTCGGCACGTCGCGCGACGAGATCACGACGATCGTCGAGGAGTTCCTCGACGAGGGCGCCCGCTCGTTCCTGGCGCTGCGCGGCGACCCGCCCGCGGGTCAGACCGACTGGCAGCCGCACCCCGACGGCGTGCACACGGCGAGCGAGCTCGTCGAGCTGCTGCGGGAGATCGAGTCGCGCCGCTGCGCGGGCAGCGCGTCCCAGGCCGTCCGGGCCCGCGTGCGCCCGCTGTCGGTGGCCGTCGCGGCTTTCCCGCGCGGCAACGCGGCGACGGGCGGCACGCGCGCGCAGGACGTCGCGTCGCTCCTGGCCAAGCAGGAGGCCGGCGCCGACTTCGCGATCACCCAGGTGTTCTTCGACGCCGAGGCGTACCTCGGGCTCGTCGCCGAGGCGCGCGACGCGGGCGTGACCATCCCGATCATCCCGGGCATCATCCCGACGACGGACCCCGCACGGCTGCTGCGCCTGCAGGACCTCACGGGCGTGCCCGTCCCGCGCGACCTGCTCGACCTGCTCGGGTCCGCGGACGACGAGACCGAGCGGCACCGTCGCGGCATCCGCGCCGGCGTCGACCTCGTCCAGGGCGTGCTCGACGGCGGCGCCCCGGGCGTGCACCTCTACACGTTCAACCAGCACCACGCCGCGCTCGACCTGCTCGAAGGAGCGGGTCTGGACGGCGGGGCCCGCACCGGCCGCAGCGCCGTACCCGTCACGGCCCCCACCGCGACGACCCCCGGCACGCCCGGACCGACCACGACGGCACCCGACCCGACCCACGAGGGACAGACACCGCGATGACCACCACCCCCACGTTCCCCGCCGGCTCCGTCCTGGGCTACCCCCGGATCGGTCCGCGCCGCGAGCTCAAGAAGGCGATCGAGGCGTTCTGGGCCGGCCGCTCCTCGGCCGACGAGGTCGAGGCCGTCGCCGCCGACCTGCGCCGCCGCACCCGCACGCGTCTCGCCGAGCTCGGCCTGCGCACCGACGTGCCCGCGATCCCCAGCGCGTTCTCGTTGTACGACCACGTGCTCGACGCCGCGGCCGTGCTCGGCGCGATCCCGTCGCGCTTCGCCGACCTGCTCGACGCCGACGGCCGCCTGGACCTCGCGGGCTACTCGACGGTCGCGCGCGGCCGCGGTGACGACCTGCCGCTCGAGATGACCAAGTGGTTCGACTCGAACTACCACTACCTGGTCCCCGAGATCGGCCCCGACACCGAGTTCCGCTACGCGAGCGACCGCCCGGTCCGCGAGTTCGCCGAGGCGCTGGCCGAGGGCGTCGTGACCCGCCCGGTGATCGTCGGCCCGGTGACGTTCCTCGCGCTCGCCAAGGCCGCCGAGGGCTCGCCCGACGACTTCGCGCCCATCGACCGCCTCGCCGACGTGCTCCCGGTCTACGCGGCGCTGCTGCGCGACCTCGCCGCCGCCGGTGCCACGTGGGTCCAGCTCGACGAGCCCGCGCTCGTGTCCGACTCCGTCGACGTGCCGGTCGAGCGCCTGCTCGCGTCGGTCACCGAGGCGTACGGCGCGCTCACCGCGGTCGAGGGCCGCCCGGCGCTGTTCGTCGCCGCGCCCTACGGCGACCTGCGCGACGCGCTCGGCGTGCTCGCGGCGACCGACGTCGAGGCCATCGGCGTCGACCTGGTCCGCGGCCCGGCCCCGACGCAGGCGGTCCCCGGCCTCGAGTCGAAGACGCTGGTCGCCGGCGTGGTCGACGGCCACAACATCTGGCGCGCGGACCTCGACGCCAAGCTGCAGGTGCTCGAGCAGCTCGAGAACCTCGGTGCGGGCGCGGTCACGGTCGGCACGTCGACGTCGCTGTTCCACGTCCCCCACGACGTGCAGGACGAGCCCACGCTCGACCCGACGCTGAAGTCCTGGCTCGCGTTCGCCGACCAGAAGGTCGTCGAGGTCGTCACGCTCGCCGAGGGCCTGACCGAGGGCCGCGAGGCGATCCACGAGCAGCTGCTCGCCGCGTCCGACGCCGTCGCCTCGCGCAAGACGGCCCCCGGCGTGGTCCGCCCCGAGGTGCGCGAGCGCGTCGCCGCCCTCGGCGAGGACGCGTTCAACCGCGGCGACTTCGAGGGCCGCAAGGCCGCGCAGGCCGCGCGCTTCGACCTGCCGCCGCTGCCCACGACGACCATCGGCTCGTTCCCGCAGACGCCCGAGATCCGCAAGGCGCGCGCCGCGTTCGGCAAGGGCGAGCTCACCGCCGAGCAGTACGAGGACGAGATGAAGGCGGAGATCCGCCGCGTCGTCGAGCTGCAGGAGAAGATCGGCCTCGACGTCCTCGTGCACGGCGAGCCCGAGCGCAACGACATGGTCCAGTACTTCGCGGAGAACCTCGACGGGTTCGCGGTGACGCAGAACGGCTGGGTCCAGTCCTACGGCTCGCGCTGCACGCGGCCGTCGATCCTCTGGGGCGACGTGTCCCGCCCGGCGCCCATCACGGTCGCGTGGACGTCGTACACGCAGTCGCTCACGGAGAAGCCCGTCAAGGGCATGCTCACCGGCCCGGTGACGATCCTCGCGTGGTCGTTCGTCCGCGACGACCAGCCGCTCGGCGACACGGCCAACCAGGTCGGCCTCGCCCTGCGCGACGAGATCGCCGACCTCGAGGCCGCCGGCATCGGGATCATCCAGGTCGACGAGCCCGCGCTGCGCGAGCTGCTGCCGCTGCGCGCGGAGGACCACGCGGCCTACCTCGACTGGTCGGTCCGCTCGTTCCGCCTCTCCACGGCGGGCGTGCGCGAGGACACGCAGATCCACACCCACCTCTGCTACTCCGAGTTCGGCCAGATCATGGGCGCGATCGACGGCCTCGACGCCGACGTCACGTCCATCGAGGCGGCCCGCTCGAAGATGGAGATCCTCGGCGACATCGCCGCGGCCGGCTACCCGCGTGCGGTCGGCCCGGGCGTCTACGACATCCACTCGCCGCGCGTGCCGAGCGAGGGTGAGGTCGAGGAGCTCCTCACCGAGGCCGTCAAGGCCATCGCGCTCGACCAGCTCTGGGTGAACCCCGACTGCGGCCTCAAGACCCGCCGCTACGAGGAGGTCACCCCGTCGCTCGAGCACATCCTGCAGGCGACGCGGGCGGTCCGCGCGACGCTCTGACGCCGCACGCCCCGTCGGGCGCACCGCACGACCGGAGGGCCGGGTCCACCACGGACCCGGCCCTCCGCCGTCCCGTCGGGGGAACGAGTCAGCCGGCCGGCGGGTCGGCTCCGCGCGCCGGCCGACCCGGCGGCGGTGCGTCGGCCGCTCCCGCGACGGTGTGTCGGCCGCTCCCGCGACGGTGCGTCGACCGGGGGTCGACGCGGAGAGCCCGACGTAGGGTCGTGGACGTGGACGTGGAAGCGCGCGGCGGGACGACGATCTTCGACTCCGTGCCGCTCGACGCGCTGCGGCGCCGGACGAGCCAGAAGTGGCGCCGCTACCCCGCCGACGTGCTGCCGATGTACGTCGCGGAGATGGACGTCCCGCAGGCCGAGGCCGTCGTGCGCGCGGTGTCGGACGCGATGCGCGCGGGCGACACCGGGTACGTGCACGGGCCCGAGTACGCCGAGGCGCTGGCCGGGTTCGCGGCCGACCGGTACGGGTGGGACGTGCCCGTCGCGGACTGCCGCCTCGTGCCCGACGTCATGCTCGGGATCGTCGAGGTGCTGCGGCTCGTCACCGACCCCGGCGACGCCGTCGTGATCAACCCGCCGGTGTACCCGCCCTTCGTGCAGTTCGTCGAGCACGCCGACCGCCGCCCGCTGCCGGCCCCGCTGGGCCCGGACGGCCGCCTCGACCTCGACGCGCTCGACGCCGCGTTCGTCAGGGCCACGTCGGGCGGCCGTCGCGCCGCGTACCTGCTCTGCCATCCGCACAACCCGACCGGCACCCTGCACACGGCCGCCGAGCTCGCGGCCGTCGGTGAGCTCGCCGGGCGGTACGGCGTCCGGGTCGTCGCGGACGAGATCCACGCGCCGCTCGTCACGCGCGCGAGCGCGCCCACGACGGAGAGCAGACGTTCGCGCGACAGCGACAGCGACGGCGACGCTCCGCACCGCGCGCCGCGGTTCGTCCCGACGACGACGGTGATCCCGTCGGCGCTCGCGCTGCACTCGGCGTCGAAGGCGTTCAACCTCGCCGCGCTCAAGGCCGCGGTCGCCGTGCCGGGGCCGGACGCCCGCGCGGACCTCGCGCGCCTGCCGGAGATCGTGCTGCACGGCGTCAGCCACCTGGGCGCGGTCGCCCACACGACGGCGCTCCGCGACTGCGGGGACTGGCTGGACGCGGTCCTCGACGGCTTGCGCCACAACCAGCGGCTGCTGTCCGCGCTGCTGGCGACGCACGTGCCCGCGGCGCGCTGGACACCGCCCGACGCGACGTACTTCGCGTGGCTCGACCTGCGCGACGTGCCCACGGTCCGCGACGGCGCCGACC
>NZ_JAAXOY010000016.1 GCF_012396155.1 Cellulomonas septica
ACGACGGGCCGGCCGCGAGGACCTCCGACGTGGGCGACGGGGTCACCACGGGCGTCGCGACCGGCGTGGGCGTCGCGCTCGGCGTGGGCGTGACGTCGTCGTCCACGACGTCCGTCGGGACCGGCGTCGGCGTGGGCGCCTCGGGCGTCACGCTCGGCGTCGCCGACGGCGTCGGGGTGACGGTCGGCGTGGGCGTCGCGCTCTGCGTCGGCACCGGGTAGGTCGGCGCGCAGGCCGGGACGGCGCCCACCTGCTCCTCGAGGTCCCAGTGGTCCGCGGCGAACAGCGGCCCGCCCTGGTTGACCCACTTCAGGACGCCGTCGGGGTAGTGCGGCGCGTCGGAGTCCGTGAAGACCTGCGGACCGCCGTAGGCGGCGTCCTCCTGCACGCCCCAGCCCGGACCGCAGACCTCGAACGGCACCGCGTCTTTGATCTGGTCCCACGTGATGTTGCGCCACTGGGCGCCGTCCCAGGTCGCGACCAGGTACTGCTGCGTCGAGTTCTCCCACGAGGCCGGCGCCTTGGCGTCCTTCTTCAGGTAGACGTACGCGGCCGTCGTGGTCTGGCCGCCGCGCGTCGGCTTCGGCTGCGCCGACTGCATCGGCGTCGGCGTCGTCGGCGTGGTCGAGCTGGGCTTCGGCTTCGGCTTGCTCCACGAGTCACCGCGGTGCGAGCCGCCGTGGCCCCCGTGGCCCGAACCACCGGTCGCCGCGGCCGGTGACGCAGCGAGCAGGCTCACCGCGAGGACGGACGTCCCGACGACGGCGGCCCGCCGCGCGTGGGACCGGAGGGACGGACGACTGCTGCGCTGCATAGGGACCAACCCATCGTGTGCGGCAGGCATGACGAGGGGGCACACGCCTGCGTGTCCGACGGACCGCACGCGAGCACCCCGCCGCGGGCGTGCGACGAGGTGCGGGAGCGGTCCTGGCGGGAGGACGATCCCGCCGCGCGGCACACTATCCGACAAACCGGACGCCGTGGGGCTGTTTGCCCAGGTCGGGCGCATTCGGACGGGAAACTGGACGCGCGTTCACCCGATCGTGTGGTAGCGCTTCCCGCACTCGAGGGACGCCGGTCCTCGCGAGGGCAATCACGTGCCGCCGACGTCGCCGTGGCGGCGATGGGCCACGGTCTCGCCGGGCGCACGACGACGCCCGGGTAGACCAGACCATCGGGGCGACCTCGACGCCCCGGCGGTGGGCTCAGGCCAGCGGGGCGACCTCGACCCCGAGCGCGCCGAGCTCCGCCGCTCCCCCGTCGTGCGCGGTGAGCACCCAGATCCCGTCCTCGAGGACGGCGACGCTGTGCTCCCAGTGCGACGCGCGCGACCCGTCGACGGTCACGACGGTCCAGTCGTCGTCGAGCACCTGGGTGAAGCGCTGCCCGCGCACGACCATCGGCTCGATCGCGACGCACAGGCCCGGCTTCACGCGCGGGCCGCGGTCGCGCGCCCGGTAGTTGAGGACGTCGGGCGGCTGGTGCATCGCGGTCCCGATGCCGTGACCGACGTACTCCTCGACGACCCCGTACCGACGCCCGTCGTTCAGACCGGCCTCGACGGCCGTGTCGACGACGTCCTCGACGGCCTCGCCGACGGCGCCGAGCCGCTCGGCCGACGCGAGCGCGGCGATCCCGGCCCACATGGCCTTCCGGGTCGTCTCCGCGAGGTCGGCGTCGGCCTGCTCGCCGCCGTCGAGCACGACGGTGATGGCCGAGTCGCCGTGCCAGCCGTCGACGACGGCGCCGCAGTCGACGGACACGACGTCGCCGGGCTCGAGCACGCGGCTGCCGGGGATGCCGTGCACGACCTCGTCGTTGACGGACACGCAGAGCGTCGCGGGGTACCCGTGGTACCCGAGGAAGGACGGGGTCGCGCCCGCCTCGGCGATGACCGCGGCGGCGACGGCGTCGAGCTCGGCCGTCGTCACGCCGGGGGCGACGTGCTCCCGGACCGCCGCGAGGGCGTCCGCGACGACGAGGCCGGCACGTCGCATGACGCGCACCTGGTCGGGGGTCTTGTACTCGATGCGCTCACGGCCGAACACGGGCACCACCTACGAGGGCCCGCGTCAGCGGGCGAGCGAGCCGATCGCGGCGACGAGCCGCTCGGTGACCTCGTCGACCTCGCCGATCCCGTCGACCTGCACGAGCAGGCCACGGTCGGCGTAGACGGCCGAGATCGGGGCGGTCTGCTCGGCGTACACGTCGAGCCGGTGACGGATGACGTCCTCGGTGTCGTCCTCGCGGCCCTCGATCTCGGCGCGCTTGAGCAGTCGGCCCACGACGACGTCGGGGTCCGCTGTGATCTCGACCGCGAGGTCCACCGCACGGTCACCGAGGATCTCGTCGAGCGCCGCGACCTGGGCGACGTTGCGCGGGTACCCGTCCAGCAGGAACCCCTCGGCGACGTCGTCCTGCGCGAGCCGGTCGCGCACGAGCTCGTTCGTCAGGTCGTCCGGGACCAGTGCGCCGGACGCGGTGATCGCCTGGACCTTCTGGCCGAGCTCGGTGCCGCCCTTGATGTTGGCGCGGAAGATGTCGCCGGTCGAGATCGCGGGGACGCCGAGACGCTCGGCGAGCCGGGCCGCCTGGGTGCCCTTGCCCGCTCCGGGCGGGCCGAGGAGGACGAGACGTGCGCTCACCGCAGGAACCCTTCGTAGTGCCGCTGCTGGAGCTGCGACTCGATCTGCTTGACGGTCTCCAGGCCCACACCGACGACGATGAGGATCGACGAGCCGCCGAACGGGATGTTCGTGCTGACGTCGAGGGCGATGAAGACGATGGTCGGGATCAGCGCGACGAGGGCGAGGTAGATCGAGCCCGGCGCCGTGATCCGCGTGATGACGTAGTCGAGGTACTCGGCCGTGGGGCGACCGGCGCGGATGCCGGGGATGAAGCCGCCGTACTTCTTCATGTTGTCCGCGACCTCGTCCGGGTTGAACGTGATCGCCGTGTAGAAGTAGCAGAAGAAGATGATGAGGAGCACGTAGATCGCGATGTGCCACGGCGACGCCGGGTCCGCGATGTACCGCGACACCCACTGCACCCAGCCCGCGGTCGGGTCGCCGAACTGGGCGATGAGGCCCGGGACGGCGAGCAGCGACGACGCGAAGATCACCGGGATGACACCGGCCATGTTGATCTTGATCGGGATGTAGGTGCTCGACCCGCCGTACATGCGGCGGCCGACCATGCGCTTGGCGTACTGCACCGGGATGCGGCGCTGCGACTGCTCGACGAACACGACGAGCGCGATGACCAGCACCACGACGGCGAGGACCGCGACGAACTTCGCGCCACCGCCGGCGCCACCGGCGATCGACCACATCGCGCCGGGGAAGCTCGCGGCGATCGAGGTGAAGATGAGGAGCGACATGCCGTTGCCGACGCCGCGCTCGGTGATGAGCTCGCCGAGCCACATGATGAGGCCGGTGCCCGCGGTCATGGTGATGACCATGATGAGCAGCGTGACCCAGCTGTCGTCGGGGATGACGTCGACGGTGCAGCCCTGGAAGAGCTGGCCGCTGCGCGCGATCGTGATGATCGTCGTCGACTGGAGGACCGCCAGGGCGATCGTCAGGTACCGGGTGTACTGCGTGAGCTTCGCGGTGCCGGACTGGCCCTCGCGGTGCAGCTCCTCGAACTTGGGGATCACCACGCGCAGCAGCTGGATGATGATGCTCGCCGTGATGTACGGCATGATCCCCAGCGCGAAGACGGAGAGCTGCAGGAGCGCTCCCCCGCTGAACAGGTTCACGATCCCGATCAGGTCGTTCGCGCCCTGCGTCTGGTCGATGCAGACCTGCACGTTGGGATAGCTGACGCCCGGGGTCGGCAGGAACGAGCCGATCCGGAAGACGACCATGATCCCGATCGTGAAGAGCAGCTTGCGCCGCAGGTCGGGCGTCCTGAACGCCCGGACGAATGCGCTGAGCACCTGGTCCTCCTGGGCCGCCGATCGGCGGCGTCTCGTGCGACCCGGCTGTCCCGGACCGCGAACCCCGCCACGACGCGGGGCAACGAGGCACCCTAACGGATGCCCGACGACAAACGGAACGAGGCCGGTGGGAAGTGAGATCCCACCGGCCTCGTCCGGCGATCAGTCCTGCGCGACGGAGCCGCCGGCAGCCACGATCTTCTCCTTGGCGGACGCCGAGTAGGCGTCCACGGCCACGGAGACCTTGACCGTGAGCTCGCCGGTGCCGAGCACCTTGACGGGCTGGCCCTTGCGGACCGCACCCTTCGCGACCAGGTCGGCGACCGTCACGTCGCCACCGTCCGGGTAGAGCGCCGAGAGCTTGTCCAGGTTGACGACCTGGTACTCGACGCGGAACGGGTTCTTGAAGCCACGGAGCTTCGGCAGACGCATGTGCATCGGCATCTGCCCGCCCTCGAAGGCGGCCGGGACCTGGTACCGGGCCTTGGTGCCCTTGGTACCACGACCGGCCGTCTTGCCCTTGGACGCCTCACCACGACCCACGCGGGTCTTGGCGGTCTTGGCGCCCGGGGCCGGACGCAGGTGGTGCACCTTGAGGGTGCCACCGGCGCCGGGCTGGGCAGCGGCCTCGGCCGCCTTGCGGGCGGCCTCCGTCGGCGCGGCCTTCTCGGCCTTCGCCGGAGCGGCGGCCTTCTTGGCCGGGGCCTTCTTCTCGGCAGCCGGCTTCTCCGCGGCGGCGGAGGCGGTCTCGGCCTTGTCGGCCTTCGCCTTCGTCGTCTTCTTCGGAGCCTCGGCAGCCGCGTCGGCGGCCTTCTTGGCGGGAGCCTTCTTGGCGGCGGCCTTGGGGGCCGTCACCTCCTCGGTCTCCTTCTTCTCGTCAGCCATGCTCACTCCACCTCTTCGACCGCGACGAGGTGCCGCACGGTCTGGACCATGCCGCGGATCTCAGGGCGGTCCTCCTTGACGACGACGTCGCCGATCCGCTTGAGGCCCAGGGTGCGCAGCGTGTCGCGCTGGTTCTGCTTGCCACCGATGCCCGACTTCTTCTGGGTCACCTTGAGACGAGCCATCACGCACCCACCTTCTCCGCGGCGGCCGCACGGCCCTCGGCCTGGGCCCGCAGGAGGGCGGCCGGGACGACGTGCTCGACCGGCAGACCACGGCGCGCGGCCACGGCCTCCGGCTGCTCGAGGCCACGGAGGGCCGCGACGGTCGCGTGGACGATGTTGATCGCGTTCGACGAGCCGAGCGACTTGCTCAGGACGTCGTGGATGCCGGCGCACTCCAGGACGGCGCGCACCGGACCACCGGCGATCACACCGGTACCCGGCGACGCCGGACGCAGGAACACGACACCGGCGGCGGCCTCACCCGTGATGGGGTGCGGGATGGTGCCCTGGATGCGGGGGACGCGGAAGAAGTTCTTCTTCGCCTCCTCGACACCCTTGGCGATCGCCGCGGGCACCTCCTTGGCCTTGCCGTAGCCGACGCCGACGGTGCCGTCACCGTCGCCCACCACGACGAGCGCGGTGAAGCTGAAGCGGCGGCCACCCTTGACGACCTTGGCGACGCGGTTGATCGTCACGACGCGCTCGACGAACTGGCTCTTCTCGGCGGCGTCCTGACGACGCCCACCGTCACGACGGCCGCCGTCGCGGCGGTCGCCGCCGGTGCCGCCCTGGGCACCGGTGTTGCTGCGTGCAGGAGCAGCCATCAGTGAGTCCTCTTCTTCCCGGTGTACGTCGTCACAGCTTCAGACCACCCTCGCGGGCACCGTCGGCGACCGCGGCCACCCGGCCGTGGTACTTGTTGCCGCCGCGGTCGAAGACGACCGCGTCGATGCCCTTGGCCTTCGCGCGCTCGGCGACGAGCTCGCCGACCTTGCGGGCCTTGGCGGACTTGTCGCCCTCGGCCCCGCGCAGGTCCACCTCGAGGGTCGACGCCGACGCGATGGTCTGGCCGATGCCGTCGTCCACGACCTGGGCCGTGATGTGACGGGCGGAGCGGGTGACGACGAGGCGCGGCCGAGCAGCCGAGCCCACGACCTTCTTGCGCAGGCGCAGGTGCCGGCGCTGGCGGGCGATCGTCTTGCCCTTGCCCTTGATGCTGATCGCCATGGCTTACTTCCCAGCCTTTCCGACCTTGCGGCGCACGTTCTCGCCCGCGTACCGCACGCCCTTGCCCTTGTACGGCTCGGGCTTGCGGATCTTGCGGATGTTCGCGGCGACCTCGCCGACCTGCTGCTTGTCGATGCCCTGCACCGAGAAGCGGGTCGGGGCCTCGACGACGAAGGTGATGCCCTCCGGCGGCGTGACGACGACCGGGTGGCTGAAGCCGAGCGCGAACTCGAGGTCCGAGCCCTTCGCGGTCACGCGGTAACCGGTGCCGACGATCTCGAGCTTCTTGACGTAGCCCTCGGTCACGCCGGTGACGAGGTTCGCCAGGAGCGTGCGGGTCAGGCCGTGGAGCGAGCGCGAGAGGCGCTCGTCGTTCGGGCGGGTGACCACGAGGGCACCGGCCTCGTCACGCGCGACCTCGAGGGGTGCGGCGACCGTGTGCGAGAGGGTGCCCTTGGGGCCCTTCACCGTGACGACGGCACCGTCGATGTTGACGTCCACGCCGGTCGGGACCGAAACGGGGATCCTGCCGATACGAGACATTGGCGTTCTCCTTCCGGGTCTCGATTACCAGACGTAGGCGAGGACTTCCCCACCCACGCCCTTCTTGGCGGCCTGCTTGTCGGTGAGGAGACCCGAGGACGTGGAGAGGATCGCCACGCCCAGGCCGCCGAGCACCTTGGGCAGGTTGGTCGACTTGGCGTACACGCGCAGGCCCGGCTTGGACACACGCTTCAGGCCGGCGAGCGCACGCTCGCGGTTGGGGCCGTACTTCAGGGTCACGACGAGATTCTTGCCCACGGGGGCGTCCTCGACGGTCCAGCCCTGGATGTAGCCCTCGGCCTGCAGGATCTCCGCGACGTGCGACTTGAGCTTCGAGAACGGGATCGACACCGTGTCGTGGTGCGCCGAGTTCGCGTTGCGCAGACGCGTGAGGAAGTCTGCGATGGGGTCGGTCATGGTCATCGGGCTTCAGCCCTTTCTCGCCGGGGTATCCCGGACCCGCTCGACGCGGGCCCGGGACCTACCGACGATCGTTCCTACTGGGGGTCTTACCAGCTGCTCTTGGTGACGCCGGGGAGCTCGCCGCGGTGGGCCATCTCCCGCACGCAGATCCGGCACAGGCCGAACTTGCGGTACACCGAGTGCGGACGGCCGCAGCGCTGGCAGCGCGTGTACGCACGCACCGCGAACTTGGGCTTGGCGGCAGCCTTGTTGATCAGAGCGGTCTTCGCCATGGTCAGTTCTCCTTGAACGGGAAGCCGAGGAGCTTGAGGAAGGCGCGACCCTCGTCGTCGTTGTTCGCCGTCGTGACGATCGTGATGTCCATGCCGCGGACACGGTCGATCCGGTCCTGGTCGATCTCGTGGAACATCGACTGCTCCGTGAGGCCGAACGTGTAGTTGCCGTTGCCGTCGAACTGCGTCGCCGACAGGCCGCGGAAGTCACGGATGCGGGGAAGCGCCGTCGAGAGCAGGCGGTCCAGGAACTCCCAGGCACGGTCGCCGCGCAGCGTGACGTGCGCGCCGATCGGCATGCCCTCGCGCAGCTTGAACTGCGCGATGGACTTGCGGGCCTTGGTGACCTGCGGCTTCTGGCCCGTGATCTGGGTCAGGTCGCGGATCGCGCCCTCGATGAGCTTGGAGTCCTTGGCGGCGTCGCCGACACCCATGTTCACGACGACCTTCACCAGGCGCGGGACCTGGTTGATGTTCTCGTACGCGAACTGCGTGTTGAGCGCCGGCTTGATCTCCTCGGCGTAGCGGGTCTTCAGACGCGGCTGGGCCGGAGCGGTGATCTCGGTCATCAGATGTCCTTACCGGAACGCTTGGCGACGCGGACACGGACGTTCCGCGTGCGGCCGTCACGCTCGACCTGCTCGGTGCGGTAGCCGACCCGGGTGCCCTTCTTGGTCTCCGGGTCGACGAGCATCACGTTGCTGATGTGGATGGGGGCCTCGACGGTCTCGATGCCACCCGTGCGGGTGCCACGCTGCGTCTGGCCGGCCTTGACGTGCTTCTGCACGCGCTGCACGCCCTCGACGACGACGCGCTGCGTCTCGGTGAGCACCTCGAGCACGCGGCCCTGCTTGCCCTTGTCGCGCCCCGAGATGACGAGGACGAGGTCGCCCTTCTTGATCTTCGCCATGGTCAGAGCACCTCCGGCGCCAGCGAGATGATCTTCATGAACTTCTTGTCGCGCAGCTCGCGGCCCACGGGGCCGAAGATGCGCGTCCCACGGGGCTCCCCGTCGTTCTTGAGGATCACGGCGGCGTTCTCGTCGAACTTGATGTACGAGCCGTCCGGACGGCGGCGCTCCTTGCGGGTGCGCACGATGACGGCCTTGACGACGTCGCCCTTCTTGACGTTGCCGCCGGGGATCGCGTCCTTGACGGTGGCGACGATGACGTCACCGATGCCTGCGTAGCGACGGCCGGAACCACCGAGAACGCGGATGCAGAGGATCTCCTTGGCACCCGTGTTGTCGGCGACACGCAGTCGCGACTCCTGCTGGATCATTGCCTACTCCTGTCGTCCGGCGGGTTCTCGGTCGATCTGGCCGCCGAGCCTGGCCTGACGTAGTTGCCGTGATGCACACGTCGCGGCGGGGGTGCTCCCTGACGGGGTCACCCCCGCCGCCCGTGGGCAACTTGGGTGGTGCGAGTCTTACTTGGCCTTCTCGAGGATCTCCACCAGGCGCCACCGCTTGGTCGCGGACAGCGGGCGGGTCTCCATGATGAGGACGAGGTCGCCGATGCCCGCCGAGCCCTGCTCGTCGTGCGCCTTGACCTTGCTGGTCCGCCGGATGACCTTGCCGTAGAGCGGGTGCTTGACCCGGTCCTCGACCTCGACCACGACGGTCTTGTCCATCTTGTCGCTCACGACGTAGCCACGGCGCGTCTTGCGGTACGCGCGGTGCTCCGCCGTGGCGGTGGTGCTCTTCTCGTTCATGCTGCCCTCACTCGCTCGCGGTCGGAGCGGTACGGATGCCGAGCTCGCGCTCGCGCAGGATCGTGTAGATCCGGGCGATGTCGCGGCGGACGGCCTTCAGACGGCCGTGGCTCTCGAGCTGACCGGTCGCGGACTGGAAGCGGAGGTTGAAGAGCTCCTCCTTGGCCTTCTTCAGCTCGGCGACCAGCTTCTCGTCGTCGAAGGCGTCCAGCTCGGTGGGAGCCAGGTCCTTGGTTCCGATAGCCATCAGTTACCACCCTCGCGAACCACGAAACGGGTCTTCATCGGGAGCTTGTGCTGGGCGCGGCGCATGGCCTCGCGAGCCAGCGGCTCCGGGACGCCGGCGAGCTCGAACATCACTCGGCCGGGCTTGACGTTGGCGATCCACCACTCGGGCGAGCCCTTGCCGGAACCCATGCGGGTCTCGGCGGGCTTCTTCGTGAGGGGACGGTCCGGGTAGATGTTGATCCAGACCTTCCCACCACGCTTGATGTGGCGGGTCATGGCGATACGCGCAGCCTCGATCTGCCGGTTCGTGACGTAGGCGGGCTCGAGAGCCTGGATGCCGTACTCGCCGAACGAGATCTTGGTGCCACCGGTCGACGCGCCGGAGCGGCCGGGGTGGTGCTGCTTGCGGTGCTTGAGTCGGCGCGGGATGAGCACGGCTCAGGCCTCCGTTCCGGTCTCAGCCGAGGTCTCCGCCGCGGGAGCGGCCTCGGTCGCGGGGGCCTCGACAGGGGCGTCCGAGGTGCGCTGCTCGCGACGGCCGCCGCCACGGGGGCCGCGGTCGCCACGCTCGCCACGGTCACCGCGCGGGCCACGGGCCGGGCGCGGGGCCTGGGTCGCCTGCTCGCGGGCGAACTCCTTCTCGGTGACGTCGCCCTTGTAGACCCAGACCTTCACGCCGATGCGGCCGAAGGTCGTGCGGGCCTCGAAGAAGCCGTAGTCGATGTTCGCGCGGAGCGTGTGCAGCGGCACACGGCCCTCGCGGTAGAACTCCGTGCGGCTCATCTCCGCGCCGCCGAGGCGGCCGGAGACCTGCACGCGGATGCCCTTGGCGCCGGCGCGCTGCGCCGACTGGATGCCCTTGCGCATCGCGCGGCGGAACGAGACACGGCTCGCGAGCTGCTCGGCGATGCCCTGGGCGACCAGCTGGGCCTCGATCTCGGCGTTCTTGACCTCGAGGATGTTGAGCTGGACCTGCTTGCCCGTGAGCTTCTCGAGCTCGCCGCGGATGCGGTCGGCCTCCGCGCCACGACGCCCGATGACGATGCCCGGGCGGGCGGTGTGGATGTCGACGCGGACGCGGTCACGCGTGCGCTCGATCTCGACCTTCGCGATGCCGGCGCGCTCGAGACCCGTGCTCATGAGCTTGCGGATCTGCACGTCCTCGCGGACGTAGTCGCGGTAGCGCTGACCCGGCTTCGTCGAGTCCGCGAACCAGCGCGACCGGTGGTCCGTCGTGATGCCCAGGCGGTACCCGAGCGGGTTGACCTTCTGTCCCACTATCGGGTCCGTCCCTTCGTCTCGCGCTCAGCGACGACCACGGTGATGTGGCTCGTGCGCTTGAGGATCTGGCTGGCACGACCCTGCGCCCGCGGACGGAACCGCTTGAGCGTCGGGCCCTCGTCGACGAACACCTCGGAGACGTAGAGGTTCGCCTCGTCGAGCCGCTCGCTGTTGCGCTTCGCCCCCTCGACCGCGTTCGCGATCGCCGACTGCACCGTCTTGAGGACGGGCTCCGCGGCCGCCTGCGGCGCGAACTTCAGCACCGCCACGGCCTCGCCGGCCTGCTTGCCACGGATGAGGTCCACGACGCGCCGGGCCTTCTGGGGCGTGACGCGGACGAACCGCGCCTTCGCCTTGGCTTCCATTGCTGTCCTGCCTTCTTGTCTCTGCCGTCAGGGCGTCACCAGCTGACCGAGGTCAGCGGCGACGGCCCTTCCGGTCGTCCTTCTCGTGGCCGCGGAACGTGCGCGTCGGGGCGAACTCGCCGAGCTTGTGCCCGACCATCGACTCCGTGACGAAGACCGGCGCGTGCTTGCGCCCGTCGTGCACCGCGAACGTGTGACCCAGGAAGTCCGGGGTGATGACCGAACGGCGGGACCACGTCTTGATGACGTTCTTGCTTCCGGCCTCGTTCTGCGCGTCGACCTTCTTCTGGAGGTGGCCGTCGACGAACGGGCCCTTCTTGAGGCTGCGAGGCATCTCGGGCTCCTATCAGCGCTTCTTGCCGGTGCGCCGACGGCGCACGATGAGCTTGTCGCTCGGCTTGTTCGGACGGCGGGTACGACCCTCGGGCTGGCCCCAGGGGCTCACCGGGTGGCGACCACCGGAGGTCTTGCCCTCACCACCACCGTGCGGGTGGTCGATCGGGTTCATGGCGACACCACGGACGGTGGGGCGCTTGCCCTTCCACCGCATGCGGCCGGCCTTGCCCCAGTTGATGTTCGACTGCTCGGCGTTGCCGACCTCGCCGACCGTGGCGCGGCAGCGCAGGTCGACGTTGCGGATCTCGCCGGACGGCATGCGCAGCTGCGCGTACGGGCCGTCCTTCGCGACGAGCTGCACGGACGCACCGGCCGAGCGCGCGATCTTCGCACCGCCGCCGGGCCGCAGCTCGATGGCGTGGATGACCGTACCGGTCGGGATGTTGCGCAGCGGCAGGTTGTTGCCGGGCTTGATGTCCGCGCCGGGGCCGTTCTCGATGACGTCACCCTGCGACAGCTTGTTCGGCGCGATGATGTAGCGCTTCTCGCCGTCCGCGTAGTGCAGGAGCGCGATGCGGGCGGTGCGGTTGGGGTCGTACTCGATGTGAGCGACCTTGGCCGGCACGCCGTCCTTGTCGTGACGACGGAAGTCGATGACGCGGTACGCACGCTTGTGACCGCCACCCTGGTGGCGCGTGGTCACACGACCGGTGGAGTTGCGGCCACCCGTCTTGTGCAGCGGGCGGACCAGCGACTTCTCCGGCGTGGAGCGCGTGATCTCGACGAAGTCGGCGACCGACGAGCCACGGCGGCCCGGCGTCGTCGGCTTGTACTTACGGATTCCCATGAGTCCTCAGATCCTTCCGGGCCGCTCAGCCGACCGGTCCGCCGAAGATGTCGATCGTGCCCTCGCGGAGGGTGACGATCGCACGCTTCGTGTCCTTGCGGCGGCCGATGCCGAACCGGGTCCGACGGGCCTTGCCCTGACGGTTCGCGGTGTTGACCGAGTCGACCTTCACGCCGAACACCTGCTCGACGGCGATCTTGATCTCGGTCTTGTTGGCGCGCGGGTCGACGAGGAAGGTGTACTTCCCCTCGTCCAGAAGGCCGTAGCTCTTCTCGGACACGACCGGCGCGATCAGGATGTCGCGGGGGTCCTTGCCGACGGTGGTCACTTGGTCTCCTCCTCGGCGGCCTCGGACTCGCTCGCCACGGCCTTGGCACCCTTGGCGGGGCCGGCCAGGAACGCGTCGAGAGCGCCCTGCGTGAACACGACGTCGTCAGAGATCAGCACGTCGTAGGTGTTGAGCTGGTCGGCGACCAGCAGGTGCACCCGCTCGACGTTCCGCAGCGACTTCCACGTGATCTCGTCCTGACGCTCGACGACGACCAGCACGTTCTTGCGGCCCGACAGGTTGTCGAGGACGGCGAGAGCGGACTTCGTCGACGGCGCCGTGCCCGGGGCGAAGCCCGAGACGACGTGCACGCGGCCGGCGCGGGCGCGGTCCGAGAGAGCACCGCGGAGCGCCGCGGCCTTCATCTTCTTCGGGGTGCGCTGGCTGTAGTCACGCGGCGTGGGGCCGTGGACGACGCCACCACCGGCGAACTGCGGAGCACGCGTCGAACCCTGGCGGGCGCGACCGGTGCCCTTCTGCTTGTACGGCTTCTTGCCGCCACCACGGACCTCGCCGCGCGACTTGGTGTCGTGCGTGCCCTGGCGTGCCGCCGCGAGCTGCGCGACGACGACCTGGTGGATCAGCGGGACGTTGGTCTGCACGTCGAAGACGTCCGCGGGCAGGTCGGCCGTGCCGGCCTTCTTGCCCTGCGGGTCGAGGACGTCGACCGTCAGCGTGTCGCTCATCGAGGTCACGCACCCTTCACAGCGGAACGCACGACGACGACGCCACCCTTGGGGCCGGGGACGGCACCCTTGACGAGCAGGAGGCCCCGCTCGGCGTCGACCGCGTGCACGGTCAGGTTCTGGGTGGTCTGACGGGCGTTGCCCATCCGACCGGCCATGCGCAGGCCCTTGAACACGCGCGACGGCGTCGACGCGCCACCGATCGAGCCCGGCTTGCGGTGGTTGCGGTGCGAACCGTGGGACGCGCTCACGCCTGCGAAGCCGTGGCGCTTCATGACACCGGCGGTGCCCTTGCCCTTGGTCGTCCCGACGACGTCGACGAGCTGGCCGGCCTCGAAGAGGGCGGCGGTGAGCTCCTGGCCGAGCGTGAACTCGGCGGCGTCCGACGTGCGGATCTCGGCCACGTGCCGGCGCGGCGTCACGCCGGCCTTCTCGAAGTGGCCCTTGAGCGGCTTGGTGACCTTGGTCGGCTTGACCTCGCCGAAGGCGAGCTGCACAGCGGCGTAACCGTCGGTCTCAGCGGAGCGGACCTGCGTCACGACGTTCGTGCCGACGGCGACCACGGTGACGGGCACGAGACGACCGTTGTCGTCCCAGAGCTGCGTCATGCCGAGCTTGGTGCCGAGCAGCGCCGTGACGGGGCGCGCGTTCTGCTGGGTAACCATGAAGATCAGTTCCTTCCCAGCGTCAGAGCTTGATCTCGATGTTCACGTCCGCGGGCAGGTCGAGACGCATGAGCGAGTCGACAGCCTTCGGCGTGGGGTCGATGATGTCGATGAGCCGCTTGTGCGTGCGCATCTCGAAGTGCTCGCGGCTGTCCTTGTACTTGTGGGGCGACCGGATGACGCAGAAGACGTTCTTCTCCGTCGGCAGCGGCACCGGACCCACGACCGACGCACCAGCGCGAGTCACCGTGTCGACGATCTTGCGCGCCGAGCTGTCGATGACCTCGTGGTCGTAGGACTTGAGCCGGATGCGGATCTTCTGTCCCGCCATGGCGTCGTCTACTTCTCTCTCTTCGAACCGGTCCGTCCGACCCCCGCACTCGGGCGTGTCGCTTCAGGCGACAGGCCTCTGCGCTGCGTACCGTTCCCGGCACGAGGTCGGTGGTTGTAGTCGAGCGTCCACCGCCGGGTGACCCCGGGGTCCGGACGCTCTCCACGTCTGCCTGCCCAGCCGGTCGGGCGCACGTAGGCACACCACCCCCAGCGGGCAACTTGACTAGTCTGCCAGACGGACGCCCGATACTCCAATCCCGCTCCGCTGTGCGCTCCCCCACAACCGCTCCACGACCGCCCTCCGACCGGGAGCGCCCCCCCGTGCGGGCGCTGGTCCTCAGCCCGGGACCGTCCCGCGGGGACGACGGCCGACGTGCACGACCGCCGGCGGACGCCGGTCCTCCCACGGCGACACCTCGACCCGTACCCCGTGCGCCGCCGACGCCGCGACGAAGCGCTCGAGCACGTCGACGAACCGCCGCCGGAAGCCGTCCCGCTCCGCGTCGTGGTCCTCGACCTCGACGCGCAGCACGCACGTGGACCCGTCGGCCGCGTGGCCCCGCACGTGCACCGCCGTCGCCACGAACGGCACGGGCAGCTCGGCCGACAGCACCGCGGCCAGCGCGACATCCCCCAGCACGCCACCCGCCGAGGCGCGCGGCCCGCGGACCGTGCACACCGGGACGCCGCCCGCTCCGACGACCCGCTCGACCCGCAGCCCGGCCGCCGCGGCCACGCCCGCGAAGACGTCGAGGGCCGGCCCGACGGGGGCG
>NZ_JAAXOY010000160.1 GCF_012396155.1 Cellulomonas septica
CGCGGCGTCACTGCTCGGGCGCGGCCTCCAGCTGCGGCGTGACCGGCGTCGTGCCGAGCGCCTGCGGCGCGCTGCCCTGCTTGAGGGCCGCGAGGCGCGCCTCGACCTCGATCTGCGCGCCCGACGCCTCGAGCTCCGCGAACTGCGCGTCGATCGACGACGCGGCGAGCTCGGCCTGGCCCATCGCCATGGCCTCCTCGCGGCGGACCTTCTCCTCGAACCGCGCGAGCTCGCTCGTCGGGTCGAGCACGTTGATCGACGAGATCGCGGTCTGGACGGTCTGCTGCGCCTGCGCCGACTTCTGCCGGGCGACGAGCGTGTCGCGCCGCGTCTTGAGCTGGCCGAGCTTGTCCTTCATGAGCGCCAGGCCGGACTTGAGCTTCTCGACGGTCTCGCGCTGCGACGCGATGAGCGGCTCCGCCTCGCGGACCTCGCCCTCCGCCTGGATCTGCTTGCCGAGCGCGACCTTGGCCAGGTTGTCGAAGCGGTCGGCCTTGACGGCGTCGCCCGCGGCACGTGCCTGGTCGGCGGCGGTCGACGCGGCGAGGGCCTTGCCGCCCCACTCGCGTGCCGCGGCGACGTCCTCGTTGTAGTCCTGCTCCGCGAGCCGCAGGTTGCCGATCGTCTGCGCGATCGCCTGCTCCGCCTCGGCGATGGAGTTGGTGTAGTCGCGCACCAGCTGGTCCAGCATCTTCTGCGGGTCCTCGGCCTGGTCGATCAGCGCGTTGATGTTCGCGCGCGCCAGCTGGGTGATCCGCCCGAAGATGCTCTGCTTCTCGGTCATCGCCGTGCCTTCCCTCGCTCCGTGGTCGTGCCGTGGTCCTGCGCTCGTGGTGTCGTGCTCGTCGCTCGTGCTGTCGTGCTCGTCCTGTGCCGCGGTCCGTGCGTGGGCGTCGGTCCCCGGTGGGGTCGTGACTCGTGAGGTCAGAAGCCGCCGCCGAAGCCGCCGTCCCCGAACCCGCCGCCGTCGAAGCCGCCCCCGCCGCCTCCACCGCCGCCGCCCCAGCCGCCGCCGCCCCGCAGGATCGAGTCGAGCAGGATGCCGCCGAGCACCATCCCGCCGACGCCGTTGAGGCCGCCGCCCATGCCGCGCTGGCCCGTCGACTGGTAGCGGTAGGCGTCCGCCTGCTCGACGTCGGCCTGCGCGAGGTACTGCGCGTCGGCGACGAGCTGCTCGGCCCGCGAGCCGACGGTCGCACGCTCCCCCGTCACGCCCATCGTCGACGCCGCGTACACGAACCCGCGCGAGGCGGCGCTCGTCGACGCGAGCCGCTCGGGCGTCGAGCTCGGGGCGACGAGGAACACGCGGTCCAGGCCGTGCGCGTCCGACGCGGCGACCCAGTCCTGCGCCTCGTCGGGGATGAGGTCCGGCGTGATGAGCCCGGCACCGCCGGCCGCGGCGAGGTCGCGCGCGTACGCCTCGACGCCGTAGCGCAGGACGAGGTTCCAGTAGCTCATCACCAGCACCGGCGCACCGCGGCCCGCGACCTGCTCGACCGCCGCGAGCGTGTCGCGCACGCGCGTGCCGCCGCCGAGCGCGACGTCGACCGCACGCTGGATGACGGGCCCGTCCATGACGGGGTCGGTGTACGGGACGCCGAGCTCGACGACGTCGACGCCCGCGTCGACCATCGCCCGCACCGCGTCGACCGACCCGGGCAGCGTCGGGAAGCCGACGGGCAGGTACCCGACCAGCGCCGCGCGCCCCGGTGCCCCGCCGTCGCCCGCGCGCAGCGCGTCGAGCCGCTCCCCGGTCGCCGACCGGACGTCCACCGTGCTCACTGGCCCTCCTCGTCGCCCGACCGCGTGCGTCGCCGCCGTGTCGTCCTCGTCGTCCCGTCGCCCGGCGGCGACGTCACAGCTGCTCGTTCTCGTCGGCCAGCACGACCGGCTCGTCCTCGATGAGGCCGAACCACGCGGCCGCCGTCGCGACGTCCTTGTCCCCGCGACCCGACAGGTTCACGAGCAGCACCGGGTCGTGGCCGTCGTCGCCCCGCCACGTCGCGGCCTCGCGACCGAGCTGGATCGCGCCGGCGAGCGCGTGCGCGGACTCGATCGCGGGGATGATCCCCTCGGTCCGGCACAGGAGGCGGAACGCCTCCATCGCCTCGTCGTCCGTCACGGGCCGGTACTGCGCGCGGCCGATGTCGTGCAGCCACGCGTGCTCGGGGCCCACGCTCGGGTAGTCCAGGCCCGCCGAGACCGAGTGGCTCGGGAGCGTCTGGCCGTCCTCGTCCTGCAGCAGGTAGGACTTCGCGCCGTGCAGGACGCCCGGCAGGCCGCCCGAGAAGCGCGCCGCGTGACGACCCGACGAGATGCCCGCGCCACCGGCCTCGAAGCCGAACAGCCGGACGTCGGCGTCGTCGAGGAACGCGTTGAAGATGCCCATCGCGTTCGACCCGCCGCCGACGCACGCCGCGACGGCGTCGGGCAGGCGACCGATCTCCTCGAGGAGCTGCGCGCGCGCCTCCTCGCCGATGATCTTGTGGAAGTCGCGCACCATCTCGGGGAACGGGTGCGGGCCGGTCACCGTGCCGAGCAGGTAGTGCGTCGTCTCGACGTTCGCGACCCAGTCGCGCAGCGCCTCGTTGATCGCGTCCTTGAGCGTGCGCGACCCGATCGTCACGGGCACGACCGTCGCGCCGAGGAGCTCCATGCGCGCGACGTTGAGGGCCTGGCGCTGCGTGTCCTCCTCGCCCATGTAGACGACGCACTCGAGGTCGAGGAGCGCCGCCGCGGTCGCCGTCGCGACGCCGTGCTGGCCCGCGCCCGTCTCCGCGATGACGCGCGTCTTGCCCATGCGCTTCACGAGGAGCGCCTGGCCCAGCACGTTGTTGATCTTGTGCGAGCCGGTGTGGTTGAGGTCCTCGCGCTTGAGGAACACCCGCACGCCCTCGCCGACGTGCCGCGCGAACCGCGGGACCTCGGTGAGCGGGCTGGGGCGCCCGGTGTAGGTGCGGTGCAGGCGCGCGAGCTCCCGGCCGAACGCCGGGTCGGTGAGCGCCTTGTGGTACTCGGTGTCGAGCTCGTCGAGCGCCGCGATCAGCGCCTCGGGCACGTACCGGCCGCCGAAGTCGCCGAAGTACGGCCCGGCGTGCGTCGCGAGCGGACCGCCCGCGGTGTCCAGGTGCAGCGGGGTGTCCGACGGCCCGGCGCCGCGACGTGCGGTCACTGGCGCACCGCCCGCAGCGAGGGGTGCGCGCCCGCGGCGACCAGGTCGGCGACCGACTGGCGCGGGGCGTCGTCCGTGACGAGCGCCTCGCCGACGAGGACCGTGTCCGCGCCCGCCCGTGCGTAGTCCATGACGTCGTGCGGCCCGCGCACGCCGGACTCGGCGATCTTGACGACGTCGGACGGGATCGACGGCGCGACGCGGGAGAACGTCGTGCGGTCCACGTCGAGCGTCTTGAGGTTGCGCGCGTTCACGCCGATCACGCGGGCGCCGGCGTCGACCGCGCGCGCGACCTCCTCGGTGTCGTGCACCTCGACCAGGGCCGTCATGCCGAGCGAGTGCACGCGCTCGACCAGGGACTCGAGGACCGTCTGCTCGAGCGCGGCGACGATCAGCAGGACGAGGTCCGCGCCGTGCGCGCGCGCCTCCCACACCTGGTAGGGGCTGACGACGAAGTCCTTGCGCAGGACCGGGATGTCGACCCGGGCGCGCACGGCGTCGAGGTCCGCGAGCGAACCCTTGAACCGGCGCTCCTCCGTCAGCACGGAGATCGCGGTCGCGCCGCCCTTCTCGTACTCGGCGGCGAGCGCGGCGGGGTCGGTGATCGTGGCGAGCGCACCCTTGCTGGGGCTGGACCGCTTGACCTCGGCGATGACCGTGACCGCGTCCTCGACGCGGAGCCGGCCGACGCACTCGATCGCGGACGGCCGCTTGGCGGCGAGCTCCTTGACGGCGGCGAGCGGCGTCGCCGCCTCCCGGACAGCAAGGTCCTCCCTGACGCCTGCGACGATGTCGTCGAGCACGGTCATCGAAGCCTCACCCCTTCCCCCGGTCGGCCCAGTCCGCTCGCGCCGTGGTGGCGGGCGGGTCTGACCTGGCCATGGTACGGGGACCGTCGGGTGACCCCGACCACAGGCCGGTCCGTGGACCGGGCGGCCGTGCCGGGCGCCGGTCAGGCGGACGCGGTCGTCACCAGCATCACGACGACGAACACGAGGTAGCCGACGACGACGAGCGAGGACCACCCCGTGCCGATCCAGCCGAGCACGACGCCCGCGGTCGCCATGCCCGGGTTGTCCGCCTCACCCTGCGCGACGGCCTTCTTGGCGTTGTTGCCGACGACGATCGCGGGGATGCCCGTGACGAGGCCGCACGACACGAGCCCGAGGATGCCGAGCACGAGCGACCAGACCGCGTAGCTGTTCTTGGGGTAGTAGCCGCCGTAGGCCGGGTACCCGTAGCCGTACGCCTGCGGGTAGGCGCCCGGAGCCGGGTGCTGCACCGGGGCGCCGTACGCCGGTGCGGCCGGGCCGGACGCGGACGTCGGGTCGGACGGGTACGCCGGCCCGGACGGGTACGAGGGGCCGGACGGGTACGAGGGGCCGGACGAGTACCCCGGGCCGGACGGGTACGCGGGGCCGGGCGCGTACGGCGTCGCGCCGGGCACGGTGCCGGGCACCGGGGGCTCGCCGCCCGTCGTGCTCGTCTCGGGCTTGCGCCACGGGTCGGACGCGGGCGTCGCTGGGTCCTGCGGGTCGGTGCTGCTCATCGTCGGGCTCCGGGAGGGCTGGCCGCGGCCGGGCGGCGCGCGGCGGGCGCGGTCAGGGGGCGAGGTACGGCGCGAGCGGCGGGAGGTTGCGCAGGACCGCGAAGGTCACGACGACGGCGAGCGCGGACCACGCCCAGGCCGGGTGCCGAGGCGCGTGCGTGCGACGCCCGTGGGCCGCCCGCCACGTCCACACGGCCCACCCGGCGACCGCGAGCGGCAGCAGGACGACGAGCAGCGGGTTCATGCCCCACGCCCCGGCGAGGTCGCCGTGCGTGAGGTCGTGCACGGCGCGCATCCCGCCGCAGCCGGGGCACCACAGCCCTGTCAGCAGGTGCAGGGGGCACGCGCCCCAGCTGCCCGGCACGTGCGGGTCGCGGAGGGCGACCGCGACCGTCGCGAGCAGCGTCCCCGCACCGACGAGCAGCGGCGTCCGGGCCAGGCCGGACGCCGCCACGACGTCAGTAGCTCGAGGAGTTGTAGCCGTCGACGAACGCGTCACGGAACTCGGCGTTCGAGAACAGGACGGCGAACAGGATGATGCCGAGGATCGACAGCACGGTGGCGATCCACCCGAGCACGACACCCGCGGTCGCGAGGCCGCCGTTGTTCGCCTCGCCGCGCTGGACGGCCTTCTTCGCGTTGTTGCCGACGATGATCGCCGGGATGCCCGTCACGAGGCCGCACGAGAGCACGAACGACGCGATGCCGAGGACGAGCGCCCACACGCCGAGGCTGTTCTTCGGGTACGGGGTGCCGTAGGCCTGCTGGCCGCCGTACTGCGGGGCGCCGCCGTACTGCGGGGCCGACGGGTACTGCGGCGCCGACGGGTAGCCCTGCGGCTGGGACTGCTGGGGCGGCGGGGCGGCCGGGTAGCCACCGGCGGGCGGCGGCGGTGCCGCGGGGTAGCCGGGCGCGCCACCCTCGGGCTCGGAGCCCTTCTCGAACGGGTTCTGCGGCTCGTTGGGGGTCGACATCCATCCTCCAGGCGGAGTGGCGACCGGGTCACGGCCGGTCGCAGACGGGGCCCGCGTGCGGCCGCGCGCGGGATCGAGCTGCCCGCGGACGGGCCGGGCGTCAGTGCGCCCCGGGTCGTCCGTCCTTGGACTGCGTGTGCACGCCGCCCTGGCCGTAGCCCATGCCCTGCAGGACCTTGCCGAGCACGAGGGCGACGAGGGCGACACCGAGGCCGACCCAGAACAGCCACACGAGCGCGAAGACCACCGCGACGGACATGACGACACCGCCGACGAGGACGCCGTACGTGGTCGTCCAGCCGGCGACCGTCTTGCCGTGGTTGACCGGCGGGGTCGCGGGCGGGAGGTGGACCGTCTCGGTCCGGGTGACGTTCTGCGCGCGGTGCGCGAGGGACTGGTCAGACATCAGGTGGTGCCCTTCGTGCTCGGTTCGCGGCCCACCCTATCGGACCGCGCGGCCCTCCGACCTGCGCAGGACCTGCGCACGACCTGCGCACGGCCACCGCAGGACACGGTCAGGTCGGGTCGTCGCCGCGGCTCAGCGCGTCCCACGCGCCACGCTCGTCGACGGGCTTGCCGCCCGCCGCGGGCGGCTCGTGCCGACGCGACGGTCCCTGCCAGGTGCGCGAGGCG
>NZ_JAAXOY010000161.1 GCF_012396155.1 Cellulomonas septica
GGCGCGGCCCTTGGCGTCGAGGTCCTGGCGCAGCGTGGTGAGCGCGGGGCGGACGCGCGCGGCGAGCGGGCTGTCGTCCCAGCCGACGACGGACAGGTCCTCGGGGACGCGCAGGCCGAGCTCGGCGGCGACGTCGAGGACGGCGGTGGCCATGAGGTCGGAGAAGCAGAGGACGGCGGTCGGGCGGTCGGGGCTGGTGAGGAGCGCGCGGGCGCCCTCGTGCGCGTAGGGGTCGACGTTGTCGACGATCTCGTACGCGGTGGGCACCACGCCGGCGGCGTCGAGCGCCTCGACCGCACCGGCGACGCGGGCGCGGGAGACGTAGTCGTGGCCCGCGGTGCGGCCGTCGGCGAGGTGGCCGTGGCGCTCGCGGCCGCCCATGGTGAAGAACGCGATGCGCCGGTGCCCGAGCGCGAGCACGTGCTCGGCGGCCTGCCGGCTGCCGGCGTGGTCGTCGAGCACGATCGACGGGTGCCCGGGGATGGGGTCGAGGTCGACGAAGACCAGCGGGAGCCTGCGACGCACGAGCCAGTCGAGCGCGGCGGAGTCGCCGCCGCACGCGTACACGAGCGCGCCGTCGAGGGGGATGTCGCGCGCGGCCTTCTCGCCGGGGAGCAGCGCGACGGCGTAGCCGGTGGGCTGGAGCTCCTCGGCGATCGCGCCGAAGAACGACGCGGCGATGGGGTCGCGCAGGGCCTCGCCGACCCACGCGGTGAGCAGCAGGCCGATCGCGCCGGTGGTGCCGCGGGCGAGCGCTCGCGCGGACGGGTCGGGGCCGACGTACCCGAGCTCGGCGGCGGCGTCGAGGATGGTCCGCCGGAGGTCGGCGGAGAGCTGGTCGGGGCGCGAGAACGCGTTGGACACGGTCATGCGGCTGACGCCGACCTTGTCGGCGATGGTCTGGAGGGTCACCCGGGGCACGACGCCACCCTGTTCCGCGGCATGCGGGACAGGGTAGGTCGTGCCGCCGGGCGCCGGGGAGCGCCGCCCGAGGGATGTCGCCTCCGGGCTGGTCCCGGGCGTGGCGAGCGGGGCGGGTGTCGTGGTCATCGCGCGGGGTGGCCGGCCTCGAAGGTGCAGGCCGGCTGCACGGCGTCGGCGACGCGGTGCAGGCCCCGGGCGAGGGCGCGACGGGTGCGCGGGACGCGCGGACGGCGGGCGTGCGGCTCGTGGGCGGGACGCTCCTCGGCCACGGGGGCCCAGGGGCGGGCGCTGTGCGACTCGAGGACGGACGCGTCACGGGCGAGCAGCAGGCCGATCGACTGGTCGAGCACGGGTCCTTCTCCCTTCCGATCTGTACCGCTACAGATCGCTATACCGGTACAGTAACCACCCAGTCTGTACCGGTCAAGCGATCCGGCAGAAGTGGCCGCCGACCAGGGGCGACGCAGGGGACGGCTAGACCGGACCCGTCTCCGCGAGCAGCCGCAGCGCCGCGCTCACCCGCGGGTTCCGGCTCGGGTCGGTGTCGATGCCGAGCGTCGCGTACAGCGCGTTCACGTGGTTCTGCACCGACTTCTCGGTGATCCCCAGACGCGCGCCGATGCCCGCGTTCGACAGCCCCTCGGCCAGCAGCCGCAGCACCTCGTACTGGCGGTCGGTGAGTCGCGACACCGCGGACCCCGCGCGCGGTGCCATCCGGGCCAGCAGCGCCGGGTCGAGGACCGTCTCGCCGACCGCGGCCGCGCGCACCGCCGAGACGAGGACCTCCTCGCTCGTCGACGAGGTCTTCGAGAGGTAGCCCCAGCCGGCGGCGACGTCGGGCGGCAGGTCGAGCAGCAGGTCCATCGCGTCGTGCGCCGACAGCAGGAGCACCCCGAGCGCGGGCTGGCGGCGCCGCAGGGTGACGCCCAGGGCGATCCCGTTGCCGTCCGGCAGGTCCACGTCGAGCACGACGACGTCCACCGCGCCGGGCGGGAGCAGGCGCGTCGCCTCGGTCACCGTGCCCGTCGCCACCACGACCTGCAGGCCGTCGGTGTCGTCGAGCATCCGCTCGAGCATCGAGCGGAAGAGTGGTTGGTCCTCGACCACGGCGACGCGCACCGGGCCGTTCGCGGCAGCGTTCATCGGGGCAAGTATCGTCGTCGCCGCGCCACGCGTCAGTCACCCGGAGCGTCGGACGTGACCGACGCCACGCGCACGAGCACCCGTCCGGTGCACCCGCACGGCCCGCAGGGACGAACGATGCCGACCACCCGCTCCGCGACCGCCGACGACGAGTCGGCCGCCGGCGCCGCCCGTCGCGCCCGCGACCTGCACAACGACCGCGTCGGCCTGCTCCGCGCGAGCGGCATCGTCGCGAGCGGCTACGCGATCGGCGCGGCGCTCCAGACGACGTACATCTACAGCCGCGTCGTCGAGGACTGGCAGTCGGTCAGCGTGTGGAGCCGGCTCGGCGCGAACTTCGCCGCGGTCGTCGGCCTCGTCGCGGTCCTCGCCGTCGTCAACGCGCACCGGGCGACGCGCGTCTGGCACATGGCCGTCTCGCTGCTGTTCGCCGCGACCGCGTGCGCGGTCCTGCGGATCGGCGCGCAGCAGCTGCTCGGCGTCTACGAGGACCCGACGCGCGAGGTGGTCGAGGCCGAGCTGTTCTCGGGGCTGGTCATCGGGGTCATCTCGGGCGCGATCGGCATGTGGGGGCTCGTCGCGCGCCGCCGCCTGCGCGCGCAGATCCGGGGCGCCGAGCGTGAGGCGGTCCTCGTCGAGAACGCCGTCCGGGCGCTCGAGCAGGAGGAGATCCGCGTCCGGCGGGAGGTCGCGGAGGGGCTGCACGGCACGCTGCAGAACAAGCTCGTGCTGGTCGAGGCGCGGCTCGAGCAGATCGCGACGCACGCCGCGCAGGGCCCCCTCGACCCGGGCGACCTCGACGACCTGCACTGGATCCGGGGCGAGCTCGAGCAGGCCCGCGCGGCCGACGTGCGCGAGATGAGCCGGCTGCTGTACCCGGACCGGCTCGAGCTCGGGCTCGTGCCGGCCGTGCGCGCGCTGCTCGGGCGGCTCCCCGCGAGCATCGCGACCCGCCTCGACGTGACCGACGCCGTGCGCGCCTACGACGACCCGGCGAACCCGCGGCTCACGGTGCCCGAGCGGCTCCTCGCGGTGCGCGTCGTCGAGGAGGGCGTGACCAACTCGCTCAAGCACGGGCCGGCGACGTCGATCGTGGCGTCGGTCGACGTGCAGGACGGCGTGCTCGTCGTCGCGGTCGAGAACGACGGTGCGCTGTACGACGAGGGGACCGCGGGCGTCGCGTCGGGGACGGCCCGGATGCGCCAGCGCCTGACGTTCGTCGGCGGGTCGGTCGCGCTCGAGCCGGGGGCCGGTCGTGGCGCTCGGCTCGTCGCGCGCATCCCGCTCGGCACGAGCGGCCACAAGACGTCACCCGTTCGGCCGTAGGCGCAGGTCACACCGGCCGTGTCCGCTTCATGGACGGTCGTCCAGGATCGGCCGGATCCGCGCCGGGTGAAAGAAAACGACGTTCCCGGCGGGCCAGGTGCTGGCACCCAGACCGAGCCGACCGCGGTCGATCGGAGGTTCGTAGCGTCTGCGACGGCGCTCCGCAACCGGAGGCCGTGCGGATCGACGACACGCCGACCCGCGTCGTCACGATCCAGGAGTCACCATGGCGAAGTTCTCGACCCGTAAGGGCCTGGCCGTCGGCCTGGCCGTCCTCGGCGTCGCCGGCCTGTCCCTCGCGTCCGCGTCGCAGCTCAACCTGACCTCGAGCGGCACCGCCGCGACGGGCACCGTGAGCGTCGACGCGACCTGCCAGAAGGCCGCCACGGGCGCCGTCACCGCCAAGTACAAGACGCCGACGCTCGGCACCACCGGCTTCGCCCCGTCCGAGGTGCAGTTCGGCAACATCGACGCCGACTGCCAGGGCAAGACGATCCGCGTCGCGTGGAAGACCGCGACGGGCTCGTACACGGAGCTCACCCCCAAGACGCTCACCGCGCCGCACACCACGGCCACGCTCGTCGCCTTCGCCCTCCCGGCCGGCGTCGACTACAACACGATCTCCTCGTTCGCGGTCAGCATCGACGGCTGAGACCGATGACCAGCGACGTCACGACGGCACCCGGTGCGCACCTCGCGCGCCGGGTGCTGCGTGCCGTCGCGTCGGTCCTGCTCTACTCCGCCGCCGCGGTGGCGGCATGGCTGCTGTGGCCGACCAACCTGGGCGGCTGCACGACGCTGACGATCGTCTCCGGGCACTCGATGGAGCCGACGTACGAGACGGGCGACCTCGTGGTCTCGCGCTGCGGCGAGCCGCAGGTCGGTGACGTCGTCGTCTACCGCCCGGACGAGCTCGACGGCGGCCGGATCATCCACCGCCTCATCGGTGGGGACGGCACGAACGGCTGGGTCGTCCAGGGCGACAACAACGACTGGACCGACCCGTTCGCCCCCACGAACGACCAGATCCTCGGCGTCGCGCAGCTGCACGTCGCGAAGGTCGGGCTCGTCGGCCGGCTCGTCGCGTCGCCGTGGGTGTTCGGGTCGTGCCTGCTCATCGCCGGCGCGCTGCTCGTCTGGCCGTCGTCGCGCGACGAGGAGGACACGGACGACGCCGACGCGGTCGACGCGCCCGCCGGCGGCCCGGACCCGGCCGCCGACGACCTCCCCACCGAGCCTCTCGCCGTCGACGACGACGGCACCCGGCGCCCCGCGCTCACCTCCGCCGGAGGCTGACGCCGTGCACCGGACCCTGCTGCGCCCGCGCACCGCGGGCCTGGTCGTCACGGTGCTCGTGCTCGTCGTCGCCGTCCTGGGGCTGGGCGAGGCGAGCGCCGCGCGCCTGCCGATCGCGACACCCGCGCAGCCGTACGGCACGGCCGTGCAGCGCTGCGCCACCGGGCCCGCGACCGTGACCCCGAGCGGCTCCGCCGTCGGCGGGCAGTACACGCGGGTCACCCTCACCGGGCTGGGCGGGACGTGCGCGACCGGACGCGTCCTCCTCGCGACGAGCACCGGTTCCGTGCTGCTCGACGCCACGGGCGCGCTCACGGGCGGTGCGTTCACCGCCACGACGAGCACCCCGTTCACCGCCCCGACCGCCACGACCGCGCGCGTCTTCGTCGCGGGCGACGGCTGGCCCGTGGCTGCCACCTGGGTCCCGCCCGCGGCCGCCGGCCCGGTGTACCCGGGCCCCGACGGCTCGGCGTTCGACACCACCGTCAGCTGGGACCTCACCAACGCGACGAGCGGGCAGCAGGCGTGCTTCACGATCCGCGTCACGACGCGGTCGACCACGCCGATCGTCTGGTCCGCGTACATCGACACCACGCAGGCGCCGTTCAACGGCGCGCGCACGGGGTACTCGCTGCAGGGCGACGAGTCGTGGAAGTACCAGCTGGGGGCGCCGACGGCCGCGGGGCTGATCAAGGTCTCGGGCCGGACCGACGTCTGGCAGCCGTACGACACGGTCGTGGCCGGCCAGGTGCGCACGGTCAGCGTCTGCAACTACTCCCTGCCCGGCGCCGTCGTGACCCCGTCCGCCTACACGGTGTCCTTCGCGCAGGGCACGTGGACCGACCGCGAGGCGTGCGTCGTCACGACCGTCACCGGCAACGGCACGTCGCCGTTCTACGTCGCGTGGCAGACGCCGGTCGACATGACCGCGGCCGTCGCACGTCTGCGGTCCGCGGGCGGCTCGCCCGACGCCTGGCGGTACGGCGGCGACGAGTGGCGCCTGGACCGGACGGTCGTCCCGTCGCTCGCGGGGCCCTACGTCTTCCAGACCACGTCGCGGACCGCGTCCAACATCGTCGGGACGCAGAGCTTCTCGTTCTCCACCTGCGTCGTCGACCGCTGACCGGAGCTGACATGCCGAACCTTCGCCACCTCCTCCCCGGCCGCCGCGCGGTCGCCGTCGCCCTCGCGCTCGTCGCGGTCGCGGGCCTGTCCGTCGCGTCCGCGTCCCAGCTCGTGCTGCAGTCCGGCACGATGCAGTCGGGTCAGGTCGCGGTCACGGGGTGCCAGACCGGCGACGTCATCGTCTCCTACGGCTACGCGTACGAGGCGTCGACGACGGCGTACCGGGTGTCGACCGTGACGCTGTCCGGGCTGCTCGCGGGCTGCCAGAACAAGTCGGTCCGCGTGGCGCTCGTCTCGACCGGCAACGCGGTCCTCGTCGAGCTCACGGGGACGACCGCCGCGGCAGCCGCGACCACCCTCACCGTGCCGGCGGGGACGGTCGTCAACGCGGCCGACGTCGCGCGCGTCGCCGCCGTCGTGAGCGGCTGACGGTGCCCGTGCTCGGCCGGAGCGGCGGCCGGGCCGCGGTCCC
>NZ_JAAXOY010000162.1 GCF_012396155.1 Cellulomonas septica
CGACGGGCGCTGGCTCGGCCTCCGCGTCGGGGACCCGGCCGACCTCGTGCTGCTCGACGACGACCCGGTCGCCCGGGGCAGGACCGCGGGCGCCCTGCGCGACATGCCCGTCGCCGGCACGCTCGTCGCGGGCGGGTGGACGCACCGCACCCTCTGACGGCTCCGGCTGGCGGACAGCGGGGCCGGGTGGCCGCGGGCGGTCGGTAGACTCGCCGCGATCCCCACCGCCGCGAACTCAGGGAGCACCCCCGTGGGACGAGTCGTCGTCGACGTCATGCCGAAGCCCGAGATCCTCGACCCGCAGGGCAAGGCCGTCGCCGGTGCGCTGCCGCGCCTCGGCTTCGCGCAGTTCTCGTCGGTCCGCCAGGGCAAGCGGTTCGAGCTCGAGGTCGACGGGCCGGTGACGGACGAGGTCCTCGCCGCCGCCCGCGCCGCGGGTGAGCAGGTGCTGTCGAACCCGGTGATCGAGGACGTCGTCGCGGTGTACGAGGACACGGACGCCGAGGTCGCGGCCCGATGAGCCGCATCGGCGTCGTCACCTTCCCCGGCACGCTCGACGACCGCGACGCGGCGCGCGCGGTCCGGCTGGCCGGCGGCGAGCCCGTCGCGCTGTGGCACGCCGACGCCGACCTGCACGGGGTCGACGCGGTCGTCCTGCCCGGTGGCTTCTCCTACGGCGACTACCTGCGCGCGGGGGCGATCAGCCGCTTCGCGCCGGTGATGGGGGAGATCGTCGACGCCGCCCACAAGGGTCTGCCGGTCCTGGGCATCTGCAACGGCTTCCAGGTCCTCACCGAGGCGCACCTGCTGCCCGGCTCGATGATCAAGAACGACCACCTGCACTTCGTGTGCCGCGAGCAGGTGCTGTCCGTCGAGCGCACGGACACCGCGTGGACCAGCGACTACGCGCAGGGCGAGCACATCACGATCCCGCTGAAGAACCAGGACGGCCAGTACGTCGCCGACGAGCGCACGCTCGACGAGCTCGAGGGCGAGGGTCGCGTCGTCTTCCGCTACGAGGGTTGGAACCCGAACGGGTCGCGGCGGGGTATCGCGGGCATCAGCAACGCGGCGGGCAACGTCGTCGGGCTCATGCCGCACCCGGAGCACGCGGTCGAGGCGGGCTTCGGCCCGGACGGTGCCCAGGGTCCGCGCACGGGCACGGACGGCCTGCGGTTCTTCACGTCGGTGCTCAAGGCCCTCGTCGGCTGATGACGGCGGACGCCCCGGCCGTCACGGTCGACGTCGTCGCCTGGGAGCACCCGGACGTGGTGCGGCTGCGCGACGCGCAGCAGGCCGAGCTGCGCGAGCGGTACGGCGAGGACGACATCGGTCACGAGATGTCGGGCGACGACATCGTCGGTGTCGTGCTGCTGCACGCGGACGGCGAGCCGGTCGCGATCGGCGCCCTGCGCGACGTCGACGCGGTGTACGACGACCTCGAGCCGCAGACCGCCGAGGTCAAGCGCATGTACGTCGTGCCCGAGCACCGGGGCCGCGGCTACTCGCGCCTGATCCTCACCGAGCTCGAGCGTCTCGCGACCGCGCAGGACGTGCGCTGCCTCGTCCTGGAGACGGGCCCGCTGCAGCCCGAGGCGATCGGTCTGTACCTGCGGGCCGGCTTCCTCCCGATCGAGAACTACGGCGAGTACGTCGGTGTCGTGGACTCGCGCTGCTTCGCGAAGTACCTCGTCCCGGTCCCGCAGGCCGCGCGTGCCCCGCGCTACGAGGGCCGCGTGACGATCGAGCGGACCGCGTGGGACGACCCCCGCGCGCTCGAGCTGCGGCGGGCGATGCACCGGTTCAACGGCTGGCGCTACCCCGAGCTGCAGCCGATGTGGGACGCCGCGGGCGGCTTCGACGGCGACGACGCGGCCCAGGGCGTCGGTGTCGTCGTCGTCCTGCTCGCGCTGCTCGACGGCGCGCCCGCCGGCCACGTCGCGCTGCGCGGCCCGCGGGACGGCCAGCCCGAGGGCGCGGGCGAGGTCAAGAAGCTCTTCGTCGACGACAGCGCCCGCGGCGCCGGCCTCGCACGCATGCTCATGCGCGCCCTGGAGGCGGAGGCCCGCGCGGCAGGCATGACGTCGCTGCTCCTGCAGACGGGCGTGCGTCAGCCCGAGGCCGTCCGCCTCTACGTCGACGAGGGCTACCGGCCGATCGCGCCGTACCAGCCGTACGTCGGCGACCTGCTGTCCCTCTGCTTCGCGAAGACGCTCTGACGGCGGCGCGGGGGCCGGCGTGACGATCCGCGTCGGAACGTCCGGCTGGTCCTACGACCACTGGGAGGGCGTGCTCTACCCGCCGGGGATGCCGCCGCACGACCGGCTCGCGCGGTACGTGCAGGAGTTCGGCACCGTCGAGCTCAACGCGTCGTTCTACCGCTGGCCGCGCGACGCGACGTTCGCGTCCTGGAACCGCCGCCTGCCCGACGGCTTCACGATGTCCGTCAAGGCGTCGCGCGGGCTCACGCACGCGAAGCGGCTCTACGCGCCCGAGGTGTGGGCCGACCGGATCGCCCGCTCGTGGCACGCGCTGCGTGACCGGCGCGAGGTGCTGCTCGTGCAGCTGCCGCCCGACCAGCAGCGCGACGACGCGCGCCTCGAGTGGTTCCTCGGGTCGCTGCCGTGGTGGGTGCGCGTCGCCGTCGAGCTGCGGCACCCGTCGTGGCAGCACGACGACGTGTTCGCGATCCTCGAGCGGCACGGCGCCGCGTCGTGCGTCATGAGCGGCGCGGGCCTGCCGTGCGTGCTGCGCGCGACCGCGCCCTTCGTGTACGTCCGGATGCACGGGCCCGACCACCGGTGGCTCTACGGCGGCTCGTACTCCGACGACGACCTGCGGTGGTGGGCGGACCGCGTGCGCGAGTGGGACGCGCAGGGCCGCGACGTGCTCGTCTACTTCAACAACGACGGCGACGGGAACGCGGTGCGCAACGCCCGGACGCTGCGCTGGGTCCTGGGCGTCTGACGCGACGCGGCGCACCCGCGACGGCCGCGGCGAGGCGTGGCTCGCGACGGTGACCGGGTGCCGGACAGGGGTGGTGCGCGGCGACGGGCTGCGGTTAGCCTGCCCGCATGTCCTCGTCCCGGGTGTGTTGTCGCTGAGCTGACGACCTCGCGCGCCCGCGGCCCGACGGCCCTCGCCGCGCACCCCGGACGACCCGAGGACCTCCTCCCGTGACTCAGCTCCTCGCGCGCACCCGCGCGCCGCACCTCCTCACCCCTTCCCGCCAGCACCGCACCGCGGACGCCGTCGCCCGGAGCCGGCGTGCCGGTCGGCTCGCCGTCAGGCCAGGAACGCCCGTAGCAGCAGGATGACGACCGTGAGCGCGCCCGCGACCAGCGCGATCGGCACGAGCCGCCGCTCGGCCCGCAGGTTGACGCGGATCTCGTCCTCGAGCGCGTCCGGCGCGAGCGTCGCCCACCAGGCCGCGCGCTCCTCCTCGGTGCGTGACGTCGGGGTGCTCATGCCGCCACCGTGCCCTTCTTCTCGGTCTTGTCCCACACCTGCGCCGCGCCCTGCCACTCCTTGAGGTAGGCGTCCGCGGACACCGCGCACAGCACCGGCCCGTACCCCACGAGGTAGATGAGGAAGCGCACCGCCCGACGGCCGCCCGGTGCGCGCTCGAGCTGCTTGAGGCCCCACGCGCACACCATCGACAGCACCGGCCACGCATAGAGCAGGAGCGTCCAGGCGGTGACCGCGACCGGCCCCAGCTGGAGGTCCAGCGCCGCGGGGATGCGCTCGTCCCAGAGCCCGGGCACGAACACGGCGGCCATGATGACGAGGAAGCCCAGCCCGGGGAACATCAGCGCCTCGAGCCACGACCGCCGCGCCGTCTCCCGGTCGAGCATGAGCGTCGTCGCCGTGATGAAGACGTACGCGGTGATCGCCGCCCACCACAGCGCCTGGAACATCCAGGTCGCGAGGAGCTCGTCCATGAGGAACAGCCCGATGAGGCCCACGCTCGCCGCCGTCATGAAGAACGGCAGCAGGTAGATCGCGAACCACATGAAGCCGAAGAGGAACGAGCCGAGCCGGTGCTGCCGGGTCGGGCGGAACCACATGCGCCGGAACCGGCTGGAGATCTGGACGTTGCCGCGGCCCCACCGCAGCCGCTGCTTCCACAGCCCGGTGACCGAGTCCGGCTCCTCCGCGAGCACGACCGCCGACGGGTCGAACACCACGAGCCGCCCGTCGAGCTGCGTCATGAACGTCGTCATCGTGTCCTCGGCCAGCGTCGAGGTGTCGACCTGCCCGCCGATCGCCTCGATGTTGACGCGCGAGTGCAGCTGCGCACCGCCCGCGAGGCAGTCCATCGCCCCCACGACGTTCTCCGCGCGACGCGCGGCCGCCTGACCCGTCACGTACTCGTAGCCGATGAACCGCGTGACCGCGCTCGGCCGCCGCGAGCCCTCGCGGATGTACGCCGACACCGCCCCCACGCGCGGGTCCGCGAGGTGCCGCGTCATGCGGCGCAGCGAGTCCGGCCGGTAGACGACGTCGGCGTCCATGATGAGGAGCGCCTCCATCCAGTCGTCCGCGAGCGCCCGCCGGATCCCGTGGTTGAGCGTGTGCGCCTTGCCCTGGCCGCCCTGCTCGCGCCGCAGGTGGACGATCTGCCCGGGGAACCGCTCGGCGACCGCGCCGACGACCGCGGGCGTGTCGTCGGTGCTCGCGTCGTCGATGACGAAGACGCGCAACCGGTCGGGCGGGTACTCGAGGCCCATGAGCCGCTCGAGCGACGCCGTGAGCACGGGCGCCTCGTTCCAGGCGGGGATCAGCACCACGACGCGCGGCAGGTAGGCCCCCGCCCGGCGCAGGTGCGACCGCACGGCGTGGAACGGCACGATGCCGTACAGCACGATGCCCCCGACCACGGGGATGAGCGCCGTGGCGACGCACGCCACGAGCAGCGCGACGAGCACGTCACGCAGGATGTCGACCATCGGTCCTCCGGTCCGTCACGGGGCGACCCGCCGCGTCCCGGACGTCTGCGCTGCCGATCGCGACGCCCCCTGCTGCACGCCCCTGCGACCACGCTATCCAGGCCCGCGCCACCTCGCGTGCGCAGCGACGGCGCGTCGCCCGGACGGTGCGGGACCCCCGTAGCCTCGCGTCGTGCCCGATGCCGCCTTCACCGACCCCCGTCTCGCCGCGCTCTACGACCCGCTCGACCCCGACCGGTCCGACCTCGACGTGTACGCCGCGCTGGTCGACGAGCTCGGCGCCCGGACGGTGCTCGACGTGGGCTGCGGCACCGGCACGTTCGCGGTCCTGCTCGCCCGCCGGGGCGTGGACGTCGTCGGCGTCGACCCCGCGGCCGCATCGCTCGACGTCGCGCGCGCGAAGCCGGACGCCGACCGCGTGCGCTGGCTCCACGGGGACGCGACGACGCTGCCGCCGCTCGCCGTCGACCTCGCGGTCATGACGGGGAACGTCGCGCAGGTGTTCGTCGCCGACGACGACTGGGCCGCGACGCTGCGCGGCCTGCACGCCGCGGTCCGCCCCGGCGGGCACCTGGTCCTGGAGACGCGGGTGCCGGCGCGCGAGGCATGGCGGGACTGGGTGCGGGAGCGGACGTGGTCACGCGACGACGTGCCCGGCGTGGGGGTCGTCGAGACGTGGACCGACCTGCTCGACGTCTCCCCCGGGCTCGTGACGTTCCGCTCCACGTACGCGTTCGCCGACGGCACGGTGCTGGCGTCGGACTCGACGCTGCGCTTCCGCGAGCACGACGAGGTGGCGGCCTCGCTCGCCGACGCGGGCTTCACGGTCGTCGAGGTGCGCGACGCGCCCGACCGCCCGGGACGCGAGTGGGTGTTCGTCGCGCGCCGCGACTGACGACGCAACCCGGGCGGCCCGGGTGAGCCGGGGTGCTCCGCTCGGGTGATCGCACGTCTCGACGCTCCTCGCGGCGGATCCCGGGGGCCTACGGTCGGGCGACCCGGACCGAGGAGCACGATGCGCCGCACGACGACCGTCCTGGCCGCCGTCGGCGTGGTCGCGCTCGGGGCCGGGTGCGCGGCGTGGGCCCTGACCCGCCCGCCGGTCGTCGACCTCGACGCGCTCCCCGTCGAGCCGCTCACGGCACGTCCCGCCACGGTGCTGGGCGCGGAGCTCACGATCACGGACCCGCCGTGCCCGCCGTTCACGGTGAGCGCGCCGCGGCCGGGTCCGCCCCCGACCCCGGGGGGCGGGGCGATCGAGATCGAGCCGGGCCACGCGTTCACGCACGCGTGCCTGG
>NZ_JAAXOY010000163.1 GCF_012396155.1 Cellulomonas septica
GACCGCGCGCCCGGCGACCCCGGGCCGAGCGACGACACCCCCGCGACCGCACGCACCCTCACGGGCGGCGCCGCCACGGCGACGCTGTCGCCCGAGGGCGACGTCGACTGGTACACCGTCACCGTCCCGGCCGCGGGCACGTACCGCGCGCACGTCGGGCAGACGTCCGCCGGCGACCCGTCCACCGGACCTCTCCTCGACCCGGTGGTGCAGGTCCAGGACGCGTCGGGGGCCGTGCTCGGCCAGGCGGACGACGGCGAGGTCGGCGAGCCCGAGGACGTGTTCGTGCGGGTCGCCGCGGCGGGCACGCTCCGCGTCGGCGTGTGGAACGCGAACGGCTCCGCGCCCACGGACAGCACGTACGAGGTGCGCGTCGAGCAGGGTCCGACCGCGCCGTTCACGCCGACGTTCACGGCGCCCGCCGACCCGACGCGCACGGACGTCGGCGTCGTCGCGACGGGTGACCTCACCGGCGACGGCAAGGACGACGCGGTGACCGTCGAGCTCGGCGGCGGCGTGTACGTCTACCCGGGCACGGGTGCCGGAACCCTCGCGACGCCGGTGAACGTGCCCGTGCCGGGCATCTCGATCGACGGCCACGGCGTCGCGGTCGCCGACCTGGACGGCGACGGCAGGAAGGACGCGGTCGCGACGACGGCGACGGGGTTCGTGCTGCTCAAGCAGGCGTCGGGCGCTCTGAGCGTCGCTGGCCAGACCCCGGTCACCTCCGGCGGCACCGCGTACCGCGGGTTCGACATCGCCACGGTGGACTGGGACGGCGACGGCGACCAGGACGTCGTCGTGTCGACCAGCCGGCCGAGCATCCAGGTCTTCCGCAACAACGGCTCGGGCGTCTTCACCCCGCTCGCCGAGGCGCAGTCGCAGCAGTACCTCGCGGTGGGCGACGTGACCGGTGACGGCAAGCCCGACGTGGTGACGACCCACGCCGTGCACCCGCAGGCGGCGGACGGCACGCTCGCCGCCCCGATCACCCTGCCGTCGGCGGGCGGCCCGCTGGTGACCGCCGTCGCGGTGGGCGACGTCACGGGCGACGGGCGGCTCGACGTGGTCCGGCTCAACGGCAGCGCGGTCCGTGTCGACGCCGCTCTCGCGGGCGGCGGCTTCGCCCCGACCAAGGAGTACCCGGCCGGCGGCGAGTCGGGCGGCGACCTCGTCGTCGGGAAGATCGACGGCGACGCGCGCGACGACGTGCTCGTGTCGAACGCCTTCGACATGCGCGTCAGCCTGCTCCGCGGGCTCTCCGACGGCACGCTGTCCGCACCCCTGCCGTCCCCCGTCGAGCAGACGGTCTACGACCGGCCCGGCCAGCTCGCGCTCGCGCACCTCGACGCGGACGGACGCGTCGACGCGGTCCTCGCCGAGCAGGGCGTCATCGCGCTGCAGCAGACCGTCCCGTCGGCGACGACGACCCGCGGCTGGGTGCTCGCGACGAGCCCGGCACCGCACACGTCGGGCCTGCAGCCCCGACCGCCCGTGCAGGTCACCTTCGCGCGCGACCTCCGCACGGCCGACCTGACCGAGGACGCCGGGTACTTCCGGCTGCTCGACGCGACCGGCTCGCGCGTGCCCGCGACCGTCGGCTGGAACCCGACGACGCGCACGGTGACCGTGCTGGCCAAGAGCGACCTGCAGCCCGGTCAGCACTACTCGCTGCTCGTCTCGGGCGTCCACGACTCCGCCGGCGCCACGCTCCCGGCCCCCGTCCGGGTGCCGTTCACGGTCGCCGCGGGCGGCGACCGCTACACCCCGGTCGACCCGTTCCGCGTCGTCGACACCCGCGACGCGGGCGTGCCCGAGACGTTCGGCCAGCTCGCGTCCGGCGAGCGGCTCGTGGTCTCGTTCGCCGGGCTGCTGCCCGCCGACGCGACCGCCGTGGTGATGTCCGTCGCCTCGACACGGCACAGCTCGTTCGGCAACGTGCGGGCGTTCCCGACGCAGGTCGACGGCTCGGGCCCCGCACCGCGGGTCGCCAACCTCAACGTCGTGCCCGGCGTGGACCAGCCCAACCTGGTCACCGTGCAGCTCGGCCCCGGTCAGACCGTCGCCGTCATGCCCGAGGGCCCGACGACCGACCTCATCCTCGACGTCTTCGGCTACTACAGCCCCGGCGGCGCGGCGGGGTACGAGCCCGTGACGCCGGTCCGCGTGCTCGACACGCGCGACGGCACCGGCGTCCCCGCCGGTCCCGTGATCGGTGGCCGCTGGGTCGACCTGAAGATCGCGGGCGTGCACGGCGTGCCGGCCGACGCCACCGCCGTCGTCCTCAACGTCGCCGGCACGGGCGTGCAGGGCGGGACGTTCGTCAGCGTGGTCCCTGCGCCGGACCTCGGGGAGCCGTGGTCGGGTCCCAGCACGTCCAACCTCAACCTCTACCCCGGCCGCGACCAGGCGAACCTCGTCACCGTGAAGGTCGGCGAGAACGGGCGCGTGCGCTTCTGGGTCAACCGGTCCGCGACCAACCTCGTCGCCGACCTCGCCGGCTACTACACCGCGACCGGCACCGACGGGCTCGTCCCCGTCGAGCCCGTCCGCGTCGCCGACTCGCGCTCGGCTCTCGGCTTCTCCGGCAAGCTGCGCGCGGGGACGCCCCAGAACGTGAAGATCGGCGGCACGACCTCGGTGCCGATCGACGCGACCGCGGTCGTCGCCAACCTCGCCGGCGTGCACCCCGCCTCGGCGACCCACGTGCGCGCGTTCCCGACGACGGTCCCCGCCACGCTGCCCGACGTCGCGAGCATCAACCTGGTGCCGGGCCGCGACGAGTCGAACATGGCCATCCTGACGCTCGGCGACTCCGGCCGGGTCACGTTCTACGCGCGGTCGGCGGACGTGGACATGGTCGTCGACGTCTTCGGCTGGTTCCGCACCTACCGCTGACGGGGGGTCCCGCGTCGACGCCGGTCGTCGCGCGTGCGGGTGCGGCCGGCCGCGTCCGTGGTCGCCGCGGGCGGCGGTGCTCGTCAGAGGTCGAGGACGAGCGTCGCCCCCCAGTCGTGCGTGCGCTCACGCCGGAACCCGACGCGCTCGTAGAACGCGATCGCCGCGGTGTTGCGCGCGTCGACGCCCAGGTGCAGGCCCCTCACGCCGCGGGCCCGCAGCGCGTCGGCCAGCGCCTCGATGAGCCGGCGCCCCCAGCCCTGCCCTTGGGCGCGCGGCAGCAGGTCGATGTGCAGGTGGGCCGGGTACCGGTCGTACATCTCGTCGGGGCCACCGGCCCGCTCGTGGATGCGGCGGACCAGCACGTGGTCCTCGGTGCCGTCGCCCGGATCCTCGCCGAGCGGGTGCTGGGCGCGCAGCGTCGGCCACCAGTGGGCCTCGAGCCAGGCGTCGAACGCCGGGGTGTCGGCGGTGCCGACGACGTAGCCGAGCACGCCCTCGTCGTCGACCACGACGAACGTGAGGCCCGGGTCGGCGACGGGGTACGGGCCGGCGTAGACGTGCGCGAGCAGGTCGGGGTTGCGGTAGAGGTGCGTCGCGTCGCCGCCCGCGGCGCCCGTCAGCAGGCAGATGCGGTACATCGCGGCCAGGTCGGACGGGTGGTACGGGCGGAGCACGGCAGCCATGCGCCCGACCTTCTCACGCGCGCCGCGGGAGCCGGGCGGGTTCGGGTGCGCGGCGGTGCGGACGCGACTTCGCGGGGCACGCCGTGCCGGGTATGCTGTCCGGGCCGACGACGGCGACCGACGTCTCCGGGGCTCCGCGAGCCCCTGACGAGCGCAGAGGTCGCCGACCGGACGGTCACGCGGGTGTAGTTCAATGGTAGAACTTCAGCTTCCCAAGCTGATGGCGCGGGTTCGATTCCCGTCACCCGCTCCACGCGATCGTCTCGGCCGGTACCCCTCGGGTGCCGGCCGTCGTCGTGTCCGGGCTACTCGGCCGTCGTGTCCGGGGCGTGGTCCTCCGCCGCCGGGTTCCAGCCCGGCATGCCCGGCCAGTGCGCCCACTCCTCGAAGTGCCGCACGCGGCCGTCGGCCGCGAACCGCAGGATCCACAGGTCCCGGTACTCGTGCGGCTCGTCGCCTCCGTAGTGCACCTCGACCCGGACGACCGCGGTGTCGCCCTGCACCGCGACGGGCTCGGCGTGCATCGTGAACGGGGTGTCGTCCGACCAGAACGCCCGGACGGCCTCGAGCCCGTCGAGCCCGTCGTCGTAGGCGGACCGCAGGTAGCGCACGTCGGCGGTGAAGAGCTGGTCGAGACCCGCGACGTCGTTGCCGCGCCACACCCGCTCGTACCCGTCGACCCACGTCATGACGTCCATGGGGTCGAGTGTCGCGCCCGGCACCCGGCTCCGCACCGGCAGGCCCCCGACCAGGGCGGACGTCCAGTTGCGCACGTCCCGTGAAGGGCCCGGTGAGGCCCTTGTGGCGCGCGCGAGGGCGTCGAGAAGGTGGGGGCGGCGCGTGCCGGCCAGCAGGCCGCACAGGGGCGGCCGACGGCACGCCGGCAGGGGGAAGCATGCAGTTGCGCAGATCAGCACGCACGCTCGTCGCGGCGCTCGCCGCACTCACCGTCGCCGCCGCGGTCGTCCCGACCGCGACCGCCGCGTCCGCGGCACCGACCGGCGGCGACAGGACGTCCCGCGCCGAGGCCGCACGCGTCGACCGCGTGAAGGTCCCCGACCTCGGCTGGTTCGACTGCAGCCCGCTGTTCGGGTCCACCGCGCAGTGCGGGGTGGCAGCGCTCCCGCTCGACTACGACGAGCCGCGCGGCGCGACGACCGAGGTCGCGGTGCTGCGGATCCCGGCGACGGACCCGGCCCGGAAGATCGGCACGCTGTTCCTCAACCCCGGCGGACCGGGCGGGTCCGGCGTCGAGATCGCGGCCGCGGCGCCGCAGTTCCTGGCCCCCGAGCTGCTCGCGCGCTTCGACGTCGTGGGGATCGACCCGCGCGGCACGAACTACAGCAGCAACGTGCAGTGCTTCAAGGACGTCGGCCAGCAGGCGGCGGCGGTCTCGGGGCTGACGGACGTCGCGTTCCCGGTGGACTACGCGGAGACGAAGGCCGCGGTCGCGTCGTCGGAGAAGTTCGGGCGCGCGTGCTCGACGACGGGCAAGCCGCTGTCCGGGTCGATGTCGACGGCCGAGGTCGCGCGTGACATGGACGTGCTGCGCCGCACGTTCGGCGACGCGCAGCTCACGTACCTGGGCTTCTCGTACGGGTCCTACCTGGGCAGCGTGTACGCGAACCTGTTCCCGGACCGCGTCCGGGCGCTCGTGATCGACGGTGTGCTCGACCCGACCGCGTGGGCGGGCACGCCGGCGACCGCGTCGGTGCCGCAGACGCAGCGGCTGCGCTCCGGCGAGGGCGCGTGGAGGGCGCTGCAGGAGATCCTCGACCGGTGCGCCGAGGCCGCGGACGTCTGCCAGACGGCCGCGCTGGGCGAGCCGCACGCGGTGTACGACGAGGTGATCGACGGGCTGAAGCAGCAGCCGGTGGACATCGTCGACCCCGACACGGGCGAGGTCGTCTTCACGCTCACCTACGCGACGTTCATCTCGTTCCTGCTGTCCGACCTGTACGCGCCCGACGGCTGGCAGTGGGTCGACTCCGACATCTCGTTCGTCGCGTCGCTCCAGGCCGGCGGCATGGGCACGCCGGAGGGCGCCGAGGCGAACGCCGCCCTCGTCGAGCGGTTCCGCACGCTCCAGGCGGAGCAGGACGCGGCCGCGGCGCAGGAGGCCGCGCAGCGTGCCGCGCTCGGCCTCGGGTTCCCGTACCCGAACGGGCTCGACGCGTTCCAGTCGGTGCTGTGCACCGACGGCCTCAACCCGTCGAAGGCGTCGCAGTGGCCCGCCGCGGCCAAGCGCGCCGACGCGGACGCCCCGGGCTTCGGCCCGCTGTGGACGTGGGCGTCGGCGCCGTGCGCGTCGTCGACGTGGACCGTCAAGGACGAGGACGCCTACCGCGGCCCGTTCACGCGCTCGTCGGCGCACCCCGTGCTCGTCGTCGGCAACTACTGGGACCCGGCGACGAACTACGACGGCGCGGTCGGTGCCGACGCGGTCCTCGGCAGCAGCCGCCTGCTGTCGAGCGACAGCTGGGGCCACACGGCGTACGGCACGTCGGCGTGCGTGACCGACGCGGTCGACGGCTACCTGCTCGCCGGGACGCTGCCCGCCGAGGGCACGGTGTGCGTGGGTGACGCGCAGCCGTTCGTCGTGCCGGACCAGGCGCGCAAGGCCGCACCCCAGCGGGCGCTGCCGCCGGTCGTGCCGCCGCT
>NZ_JAAXOY010000164.1 GCF_012396155.1 Cellulomonas septica
CAGCTCGACGCCCTTCGGGCGGCCCGTGGTGCCCGAGGTGTAGATGATCGTCGCGACGTCCCCCAGCGACGCGATCGACCGCCGGCGCGCGATCTCCTCGTCCGGCACGTCCGCCCCGGCGGCGACGGCTTCCGCGAGGTGTGGCTGCTCAAGCCCGACGTGTCGGGGCTCGTCAGCCTCGGGACGCTCGACGGCCCGACCGGCCGGTTCGACCTGCCCGCGGGTCTCGACCTCGACGAGTTCTCGGTCGTCGACGTCTCCGAGGAGCAGTTCGACGGCGACCCGGCGCACTCGGGCGACTCGATCGTGCGCGGACCGCTGCAGGCCTGATGCATCCAGGCAGGGGTGTCGACCGGAAGTACCGGTGACACCCCCTCCGGGGCGTCCGGCCCGCGCGGGCCGACCTCGACGACGCAGGAGTCGACGATGAAGATCCGACGCACCCTCTCCGCCCTGTGCGCTGCCGCTGTCGCGGCGGGCGCCGGCCTCGCGCTCGCGCCCGCGGCGACCGCCGCCGGCACGACGTCGCTCGCGAGCGTGCTCGCGTCCGACGGCGACACGTTCGACCGCAACTGGTACGACTTCGACATCGTCGACCAGGCGGTGGCCACGGTCCTGGCCGCGAAGCCGGGCAGCCCGGTCGCGGTCCTCGCCGACGGCACGGTCCCGCTCACCGCGTTCATCCCGAACGACCGCGCGTTCCAGGTGCTGGCGAAGGACCTCACGCACCGCTGGTACGGGACCGAGCAGGAGGTCCTCACGGCGATCGCCGGGGCGGTCGGCGTCGACGCCGTCGAGCAGGTCCTGCTGTACCACGTCGTGCCGGGCGCGACGATCGACTCGGCGACCGCGCTCGCGTCGAGCGGCGCGACCCTGACGACCGCGCAGGGGGGCACCATCAAGGTGAAGGTGTGGTCGAAGCGCTACGCGATCGTGCAGCTCAAGGACCAGGACCGCAGCGACCTCGACCCGTTCCTGGTGCGGTCGAAGCTCGACCTCAACGCGGGCAACGTCCAGATCGCACACGGCATCTCGCTGGTCCTGCGCCCGGTCGACCTCTGACGGGTCGCCCGTCGCGCGTGGCAGGAGCCCGGTCCCTGGGCGGGGCCGGGCTCCTGCGTGGGTGCACGGGGGAGGGCCCGTGCGGGTCAGGTCGGGTCAGGGGACCGCGACCTCGGCCGGGACGTAGGCGTACGGCAGCTCGCCGGCCAGCCGTGACGTCGCGCCGTCGAGCTCGAGCTCGAGCGTCGGCGCGAGCGTCCCGCCGTACACGACGTCACCCGGTCCGGGGCCCGTCGGCACGGTGTCGATGAAGCTCTCGACGAGCAGGTTCGGCATCACGTAGTGCGAGTACTGCTGCAGCGGCTGCTCGGGCGGGTTGCCCAGCACGAGCGCGCTGCCGTTCATCGGCCGGTAGTTGCTGCGCAGGCCGGGGCCGACGAAGCCGTAGACGCCGTCCGGTCCGGCCGCGATCTCGCCGGGCTCGGTCAGCCCGGGCGCGAACGTGAACATGTGGCTGATGGTCCACAGGTAGTACTGGCCGTCCCGGACGACGAGGTGCGGTCGTTCGGTCTGCTGGTTGGTGCACTCGGCCGACAGGAGCGGCGGCAGCAGCTTCCACTGCGTGAAGTCGGCGGACCTCAGCTCCATGAGGCCGATGTTGCCGGTGTAGTACCGGGCGTCGGCCGGGGTGACGTGGCCCGGCGGGACGCGTCCGATCTCCGACCGGTCGCACGTGTGCGTGCCGGCGACGCCGCCGTTGTTGCCCTCGAACAGCGCGTACACGCGGTGGTCGGTGGGGTCGCGGAACACGAACGGGTCGCGGAACGCGTAGATGATCGGGCCGGCCTGCGACTGCTCGAGCGTCTGGTAGAGCGTCCCGTCGGCCTCGGCGATGATCTGGTGGTTCTCGAACCCGGTGAACCAGACGCCGTCGTCGTCGGTGTGGATCTGGCCCTGCGCGTGCGCGAGGCGCTGCAGCGCGTCGGTCGGGTCGATGCCGCCGCCGTCGTGGCCGGACGCGGTGTAGAACGCGTGGACGGTGCCGTCGTCGGCGAGGACCGTCGACCCTGCCCACTCACGCGACCCACGGGACGAGCCGGCGGGGAACAGGTCGCCGCCGTACGTCCAGTGCTGGGCGTCCTGCGAGTAGAAGAAGCCGATCTTGGCCTGCCAGTGCCGGTCGCCGAAGAAGATGTCCCGCGGCGCGGTGAGCGAGAAGATGATGTTCCACCCCTCGTACGCGACGGGCTGCATGTTGAGGTCGGTCAGCGGCCAGGTGTCCCAGATCCAGACCTGGTCGGTCATGACCGGGAAGTCGGACGGGATCAGCGGCGCGGTGTTGGTGGCGTCCTGCTCGATCTTGAGGGCGTCGGCGCGCGTCCAGTTGGCGTGGTACGTCGAGCGCGGGCTGAACACCGCGTCGATGCGCTGCCCTCCGCCGACCGACGGACCGGGGAGGCGGTCGGGGTCGGTCACGGCGGCGGTGGGCGTCACGAGCGCGGCGGTCGTCGCGGCTGCGAAGGCGAGCGCGAGCACACCGCGGATGGTGCGGTTCATGGGAGTTCCCCTCGTGCGGGTCCCGTCGGGCGTCGTCGCCCGTCGGGCCGGACGGACCGGCGTCCGATGTGTCGGACGGTGCCGGTGGTGCGGCGCGGAGTCTGAGGGCGCGCCGGGGACACGGTGCGTCCGTCGTCCGGGCGCACCGGTGCGGTGGGGTCGTCGGGAGGGCGACCGACCGGTGGAGCGGCGTGCGCTGTCCTCACACGCCTGAGCGCTGCGTCGGCGTGCGTGGCTGAGGGCACGCCGCAGGTGCGTCGGGCGCACCTGGGGTCCAGGAGATCACGACCTCGTGACTCCCGTTCATTCCGGCGATGACTGCCGGACCGGACCTAGGGAAGCACGGTCCCGGAGCGGTCGCAAGGGTCCGGGACGAAGTCGTCGTCATCCAGTCCTCGTCCGCTTGACAACGTTGTCAGCATCACGCCAGGCTGACGCGGACGGCTCGAGGGGGAGCCGCCCGGACTCGACGAGGAGTACCGCGTGCGCGCACGGACGTTGGCCGCAGTCGCCGGAGGGGTCGTGGTGTCGATGGTCCTCGCGTGCCCCGTGCCGGGGGAGTCCGAGGGCGACGACCCGTATCGGCCGGTCGCGCACTTCGCCCCGGCGCAGCACTGGGTCAACGACCCGAACGGCCCGGTCTGGTACGAGGGTCGCTACCACCTGTTCTTCCAGCACAACCCGGCCGGCGACGTGTGGGGCTCGATCTCGTGGGGCCACGCCGTGAGCGACGACCTCGTGCACTGGGAGGAGCTGCCCGTCGCGATCCCCGCGACCGACGACGAGCTCGTCTTCTCCGGCACCGTCGTCGTGGACCACGGCAACACGAGCGGCCTCGGCGTCGACGGGCGTGACCCGCTCGTCGCGGTCTACACGAGCTACGACCCGACGACGCACGTGCAGGCCCAGTCCCTCGCGTCGAGCACCGACGGCGGCACCACGTGGACCCGCTACCCGGGCAACCCCGTGCTCGACGTCGGCTCGCGCGAGTTCCGCGACCCCAAGGTGCTCTGGTACGCGGACGGCGGCTACTGGGTCATGCTCGTGGTCCTCGCGACCGAGCACGTCGTGCAGCTCTACCGCTCCGACGACCTGCGGTCGTGGACGCACCTGAGCGACTTCGGCCCCGCGCACGCCGTCGGCGGGGTGTGGGAGATGCCCGACCTCGTCGAGCTGCCGGTCGACGGCGACCCGGACCGGACGCGGTGGGTCCTCGTCGTGAGCCTCAACCCCGGCTCGCCCACGGGCGGGTCCGGCACGCAGTACTTCGTCGGCGACTTCGACGGCACGACGTTCACGCCCGACGACCTGCGCGACGACGACGACGTGCCGGCCGGCGACGTGGTCGCCGCGTTCGAGGGGCCCACCTACGGCGACGGCTGGGAGACGACCGGCAGCGCGTTCGGCTCGGGCCCCGTCGCGGGCGCCCTGCCGGGGCAGCACCCGGTGTCCGGCTTCGTCGGGGAGCGGGTCGTCAACAGCTTCCTCGGGGGCGACCGGCCCGTCGGGACGCTGACGTCGCCACCGTTCCGGATCACGCGCAGCCACCTCGCGCTGCTGGTGGGCGGGGGCGACGCGCCCCGCGTGCCGGGCACGGGCGACGGCGGCGCGCCCCCCGGCACGGTGCTGGGCGACTTCGAGGGCGACGGCTTCGCGGGGTGGACCGCGTCGGGCACGGCGTTCGGCGACGGCCCGACGCGCGGCGACGCGCCCTGCCAGGACGGCGTCACCGGCTACCTCGGCACGGGCCTCGCGAGCTCGTACCGCAACGGCACCTCGGGAGACCCGTGCGTGCCCGTGCCCGACACCGGCACCGGCACGCTGACGTCGCCCCCGTTCACGATCGACGCCGATCACGTGAGCTTCCTCGTGGGCGGGGGACCGCACCCGGACACCGCGGTCCGGCTCGTGGTCGACGGGCAGGTCGTGCGGTCCACGTCCGGCCCGCAGAGCGGGACGCTCGACTGGGCGTCGTGGGACGTCAGCGACCTGCGCGGGCGTGAGGCGCGGGTCGAGATCGTCGACGCGTCCACCGACGGCTGGGGGCACGTCCTGGCGGACCACGTGGTGCTGGGCGACGAGCCGGCGCTCCCGCGTGGGGCCGCGGCGTCCGTGGACCTCCTCGTCGACGGGCAGGTTGTGCGCAGCGCCACGGGCACCGGCTCCGAGGCGCTCGACTGGGTGTCGTGGGACGTGCGGGACCTCGTCGGGCGGGACGCCCGCCTGCGCGTCGTCGACTCGGCGACGGGTCCGTGGGGGCACGTGCTGCTCGACCACGTCGTCGCGACCGACGCGGCCGTCCCGCGGCGGCTCGAGCGGTACGACTGGATGGACCACGGCAGCGACTTCTACGCGCCCCTGACGTTCGCCGAGCACCCGGACGGCGACGCGGTCGCGATCGGCTGGATGAGCAGCTGGACGTACGCCGCCGCGACGCCCACGACGGGCTGGCGCGGCGCGATGACGCTCCCGCGACGCCTGTCGCTGCGGACCGTCGACGGGCGCGTGCGCCTCGTCCAGGTCCCGGCTCCCGACGCGTCGGCCCTCGCGAGCGAGCCGCGGTGGACCGTGCGCGACGTGCCGCTCGACGACGCGGTCGTGCCGCTGCCGCGTGCGGCGGGCGACGCGCTGCTGCTCACGGCCGAGCTCGACGTCGCCACCGCCGACGAGGTGGGCCTGCACGTGCGCAGCAAGGACGGGCAGCGGACCGTCGTCGGCTACGACGCGCGCACGGGCCGCCTGTTCGTCGACCGGCGGGCGTCGGGCGTGGTCGACCTGCATCCCGCGTTCCCGGCGGTGCACTCGGCGCCCGTGGACGTCGTGGACGGCCGCGTGCGGCTCACGGTCGTGGTGGACCGGTCGTCGGTCGAGGTGTTCACGCAGGACGGCCTCGTGACGATCACCGACCTGGTGTTCCCCGACGCCGACGCGCAGGTCCAGGAAGTCGGGGTCGGTGCGCCGCCGCTCCCAGCGCCGCTCCGGGTCGCGCACGACGTCGACCAGCGCGACCGGGTCCGGGTGCACCGTGAGGGCCGTGCTGCGCGCGTCGTCCTCGGCGTCGGCGAGGTCGGCGCGGAGCTCCTCGAGGTAGTCGAGGTACCGCTCGCGCTGCAGCCGCCGCGTCCGGGCCGCCGTCCCGCGGCTGCTCAAGGCCATGCCGACGCCGCCGACCAGCGCGACGACCAGCACCATGATCCCGACCAGCACGAACAGCGGGTTGCCGCGCAGCACCAGCATCATCGTCATCGACCCCACCGCGCCGACCACGGGCAGCAGCGACTGCAGGCCCGCGCCACCCGTGGCGTCGTTCGTCTGCGGCGGCGACGCGATTGGCACGTCCGGCGGCTGCTCGAGCGGCCGGACCATGCGGGCGGGTCGGTGGACGAGGACGCGCGTCATGCGACCTGCCCGTCGGCGAGCGCGGACGACGGGTCGCACGCGCGGGCCAGCAGGTGCGACGCGAGCCCCGACCACGCGGCCTTGACCGCGGTGCCGGCGACCACGTCGCCGCGACCGAGCATCGTGTCGTGCGGCACCGTGACCACGCTGACCGGCAGTCCGTCGAGCGCGTCCCGCGCGACCGCGTCCGTCCGCCCGCCCGTCCCGCCGACGTCGACGAGCACGAGGACGACCGCCGGAGCACGCCACCCGCCGTCGAGGCG
>NZ_JAAXOY010000165.1 GCF_012396155.1 Cellulomonas septica
CACCCACGGCGTGCGCGCCCCGACGGCCGTCGCGACGGTCGGCTCGACGCACGCCCGGAGGTCCGGGTCGAGCGTCCCCAGGTTGACGAGGACGGCACCCGCGACGCCCGCGAGCTCCTCCGCCTCGCCCGGCACGGCCGCCATCGCGGGGGACGCCCCGACGGCGAGGAGCGTGCTCGCGACGAGGTTCGTCGTGACCTCGTTCGTCAGGCACTGGACGAGCGGCGTGGCCGCGCGGACCGCGGCGAGCGCCTCTCCGGCGGCGTGGGCGAGCGCGAGCGCGTCGCCGTGCGGTTCGGTGGACGGGTAGGCAGACGTCATCGCGACGACATCCCTTCGCTAGTACGAACTAGATCAGGTTCGGCGGGTGTGATCTCAGCCCGTCGTCCGCCCGGTCGGGCGGCGGGGGCACCCCGTGTCAGTGCGCTCAGGCTAGCCACGACGCCGACGACCCGTCGGCCCACCGCTCACCAGGTGGACCGACGGGTCGTCGGAGGTCGTGCGGGCAGGTCGTGCGGACGGGCTACCGGACGGTGCCCCAGGTGGTGCCGCTGCCGGACGCGGGGCTGCGGTGCTCGAACCAGACGATTCGATCGTCGGGGTCGACCCAGCCCGGGACCGCGGGCACGGCGAGCGGGTCGGGAGCCCAGACGCCGCCCGGCGTGTGCCGCCGCTCGGGCGGCTCCCACGGCTGCGGTCCGTGCGTGGCGAGCGGCAGGGGGCGTCGGTCGGTGCGCGACGGATCGGCCATGGATCCAGCGTGCTCCGTCGGACGCTTCCGGCACATAGGACGAAAGGCCGGAATGCGACGGAGGCCCGACCGCCGCGCCCTCGTGGGGCGGGCGGCCGGGCCTCCGCGCTGCTGCGTCAGCGCGTGACGCGGACCGTCACCGGGTCGCTCGTGCTGGGCGCGACGTCCGGGTCGCTGGGCACGAAGGTCGCGGTGTACGTGTGCGTGCCGACGCTCGCGTCGTACGGCACGCGGCCGATCGCGACGCCGAGGACGACGTCGTGCCGGCTCACCACGGTCGAGCCCTCACGGATCTCGACCTTCCCGGACGGGATCCGCAGGTTCTCCTGGACGACGCCCGCGACGAGCAGCGTCGGCAGGAGCGAGCCCTGCTTCTGCGTCGTGCGGGTCGCGACGAGGCCCGTGTGCGACTTCACCTGCGTGACGGTGACCGTCACGGGCTCGGACTGCGACGGCGCGACGTCGGCAGTGCCGGCGAACCGGGCGACGACCTCGTAGGTCCCCGCGGGCGTGCTCGCCGGGAGCCTGAACGTCGCGGTGCCCTTCTTCGACAGCGTCTCCGCGCCGAGGACGGTGTCGCCGGTGACGAACTCGACCGTGGCACCCGCCACCGACGCGTCGGAGGTCACCGTCGCGGTGAGCTTGACCTTCGACTTGCCGACCACCTGGGTCGTCGGCTTGGCGGTGAGGGTCGTCGTGGACGCGGCCCTCCCCTCCTCGACCGTGAGCGGCAGCGTCACCGTGGTGCTGCTGGGGCTCGCGACGAGGGTGAGGACGTGCTCCCCTGCGGGGGTGCTCTCCGGGACGGTCACGGCGACCGTCGCGGCACCGTTCGTCACCGTGGCCGTGCCGATCGACTGGCCGTCGACCTGCACGTCGAGGGACGTGTTGAGCGGCGAGCCGAGGCTCGTCAGGTCGAGCCCGGTCACGTCGAACGCGAGCTGGCCGCCCGCCTCGACGGTCGTCGGCACGTCGGCCAGGCCCACGGCCTGCCGCGCGAAGTCCGGCGACAGGTTCGGGTGCGCCTGGAGGTAGGCGATCCACGCGTCCCGGTCGATGAGGCCGGAGTCCGCCGTGTCGGCGCCGTCCTCGAACACCCGGAAGTTGTCGCCGCCCTGCGCGAGGAACGAGAACGTGCCGATGCGGTACTCGGTCGCCGGGTCGAGCGGCTCGCCGTTCACCGTCACCGAGGTGATGTGCGAGCCGAGCGGCGCGTCGGGGTCGTACGTGTACGTGACGTTCGACGACAGGCCGAGCTGCAGGTAGGGGCGGCTCGGGATGGTGCCGTCCCGGTTGGTCTGCCACTGCTGCTCGAGCATCGTCTTCACCTGGTCGCCCGTGAGGGTCGTGGTCCAGAGGTTGTTGACGAACGGCAGGACCGCGTTGGCCTCGGCGTAGGTGATGACGCCGTCGGGCGCGGAGAACAGCTCGTTGCGCATGCCGCCCGGGTTGACGACGCCGATGTCGGCGCCGCCGCGCTCCGGCGACGCCAGCGTGTCGAGCAGCGAGTTCGCCACCAGGCCGCCGAGCGTCGACTCCTTGGACCGGTCGTCACGGCCGGTGCTGGGCAGCGGGCCCGACCCGACGTAGACGCCGTTGACGTAGGAGCCGCCCGAGTACGCGGTCGTGATGTCCGCGGTCACCGAGCCGACGGGCTGGTTGCCCACGACGGCCGCGTACGCGAGCGCGTCCGTGACGATCTGGTTGACCGCCGCGACGCGCGGGAAGGTGCTGATGAGCGTCGCGTCGGCGTCCGTGGTGCGCGGCACGTTGGTCTGCGTGTGCGCCGTGACCTCGTCGGTCTCCGGGTCGTACGTCAGCACGACCTTGCCGATGAACTCGCCGTACGAGCCGGTCTGGACGATCGGCCGCGTGCGGTCGGCGTCACCGGGGACCGGGCCCTCCCACGCGTACTGCTTGTGGGTGTGGCCCGTGAAGATCGCGTCGACCGCGGCCGACGTGTCCTCGACGATCGCCGCGAAGGCGCCGCCCGCGGCGACCTCCTCCTCGAGGGTCGCGCCGTCGGGCGTGCCCGCGCCGGCTCCCTCGTGGTACTCGGCGACGATCACGTCGGCCTCACCGTTGGACGCGTCGCCGTCGGTGAGCTGCGCCGCGACGCGGTTGACCGCCTCGACCGGGTCGCCGAAGTCGAGCGTCGCGATGCCGCCCGGGGTGACGAGCGTCGGGGTCTCCTCCGTGACGGCGCCGATGACGCCGACCGTCACGCCGCCCATGTCGAGCAGCGCGTACTCCGGCAGCGCCGGGGTCGTCGTCCCCTTCTGGTAGACGTTCGCGCCGAGGTAGGTGAAGTCGGCCTCCGGGACCACGCGGTCCGTGAGGTCGCTGAACCCGCCGTCGAACTCGTGGTTGCCGACCGCCGACGCACGCAGCTCGAGCGCGTTCAGCACGTCGATCGTCGGCTGGTCCTGCTGGACGGCCGACGCGAACAGCGACGCGCCGATGTTGTCGCCCGCCGACAGGAACGCGACCGGGCCGGGGGCCGCCGCGCGCTCCTTCTCGACCGTGCCGGCGAACTTCACGGTGTTGGCGTCGATGCGCCCGTGGAAGTCGTTGATGTTGAGGAACGTGAGGTCGACCGCGCCGGTGTCGTCACCGGCGGTGAGGCCGACGACGACCGGGTCGTGGTCGGACGAGCGGTACACGTCGTCCGCGTAGAAGAGCGTGCCGTGGTAGTTGTACCGGCTGTACTCCAGGGCGATGGACTCCTCGGCGTTGATCTCCCAGACGTCCGCACCGGTCGCCCGCTCGCGCGCGGCGGCGTTGAGCAGGACGTGGTCGAGCGACCCGGACAGCCCGGAGAACGTGTACGACCACTGCCCCGGCGCGAGCTGGTCGACCGCGTCGACGTAGCCGGCGTCGTAGAGCACCTGCAGCGGGTCCTCGTGCGTGTAGGCGTTGAAGTCGCCGACCAGCGCGACGGCCTCGGTGTCGCCCTGGATCGTCGGCACCCAGTCGCGCAGCGCGGTCGCCTGGCGGACGCGCGACTCGTTCGACGCGCCCTGCCCGTCGCCCGTGTCCGCGTCGCCCGGCCACGGACCGGCCGAGCCCTTCGACTTGAGGTGGTTGACGACGACGAGCACGGGCTCGCCGCCCGCGACGGGCGTGAAGGCCTGCGCGATGGGCTCGCGCGCGTTCGCGAACGCCTGACCGTCGGCGCTCGCCGTGCCGAGCGCGTGGGCGTCGCCCGTCCGCTCGACCGACGCGGTGCGGTAGATCAGCGCGTTCGTGATGGTGTCCTGCAGCTCGACCGCCGGCAGGTCGGCCGACGACGGGACGAACGCCCACGTGCCGGCTCCCGCCTCGGCGTTGAGCGCGTCGACCAGGGTGCCGAGCGCCTCGTCCGGGACGCCGTCGACGACGGTGGAGTTCTCGATCTCGAGCAGGCCCACGACGTCGGCGTCGAGCGCGTTGATCGCCGCGACGATCTTGTCCTGCTGACGCTGGAGGTCCGCCGGGTCCCACGCGCCGCGCTGGTCGCAGCCCGTGTCGACCGTGACGGGGTCACCGGTGCGGTCGCGGAACGGCACGCACGTCGCGCCCTGCGCGCCGAGCGTCGTGAAGTAGTTGAGGACGTTGAACGACGCGACCTTGACGTCCCCGCCGACGTCGGCGGGCGACGCGGTGCGGTCGTTCTCGAAGGTCGCGGGCGCGGACCCGCCGGCCACGTACTGGCTGGTCGGGTTGAGCTTCCACGCGTTGTTGCGGTAGTCGACGATCACGGGCGCCTGGAACGTCGCGGCCGCGCCGACCCGGACGGGGTTCGTGAGCGACACGTACGGCGGCGTCTGCGACTGGTTGGCCGACGAGAGGAAGTTCGTCGTCGCGCCGTCGTCGAGCACGACGCCGCGCGCCGCGTTGTCGGCGACGGTGGCCGTCGCCTCCGCCGAGCCGGGGCGTCCGACCTCGGTCGGCTGGAGCAGCGGCGTGGTGCCGGCCGCGAGGCCGACCTCGCCGTACTGGTTGGTCGAGAAGGTGTTCGCGACGGTGAAGTCGCCGGTCGGCTGGAGCAGCATCGACTCGATCGCCTCGCGGCCCTCGACCGTCGTGGGCCAGCCGCCGCTGAGCGGCGTGACCGCGCCCGGCGTCGCGAGCTTCTCGACGCCACCCGCCGCGACCGTGATCTCGGTGAGCCCGTTGAACTCGCTCACGACGCCCGTGACCTCGACGTGGTCGCCGATCGCGACGGAACCGACGGTCGCCGAGGAGAACACGAAGACCGCGTCGGACGCCGTGCGCGCCGGGTCGAGCGTGCCGCCCGTTCCGGCCGTCTGGATGACGTAGCCGTTGAAGCCGCCCGTCGGGTACGCCGCCGTGACGACGCCCGTCGTCGTGACCGTCGCGCCCTGCAGCGGCGACGCGGCGCCCGTGCCCTGGATCTCGGCGATCGTGTAGTCGCCGTCACCGGGGTTGCCCGGGTCGGTGCCGCCACCGGACTTCTCGGGCGTCGGCGTGCCCGCCGTGAAGTCGGCCGCGTTGTTCGCGGTGTTCGTGTGGGTCGCGCTGCGCGACACCGACGTGGTGTTGGACGCGGCGGGCGCCGGACCGGTGCCCGTGTAGTCCGTGGCGGTGCCGTAGCCGACGAGGTCGACGACCGCCGCCTGCGCGCTGCACGGGTTGGCCGCCGCACCGCAGGTCAGCGCCGTCGCGCTCGACGTCAGCGCGACCTTGCCGTTCGACGAGCCCATGAGCGTCGTGCCCTCGACGTCGACGTCGAACGCGGCCCCCGTCGCGCCCGAGCCCATGCCGACGAGAAGCCGGTCGCCGGCCGCCACGGTCCCTGACAGGCCGGTGACCTGCCAGGACGTGCCCGTCGCCGACGCGTACTGCACCGCCCACCCGTCGACGCTGACGGGCGCGGTGGTCGTGTTCACCAGCTCGACGAAGTCCCGGTTGAACGGCGCGCCGGAGTTGCCGCCACCGCCGTACACCTCGTCGATGACCAGTGGCGCGGTGGGTGACGGCGCCGCTGCCGCCTGTGTCGCCGCGGCCAGTGACCCGGCCGCCGCCAGCGCGAGGGCTGCGAGGCCCCCGGTCGCCGACTTCACTCCTGCGTGCACGTCGAGCTCTCCTTCATCGGGGGCACAAGAGATGCCCGCTCGTGGCGGGCCACCAGCCACCTTCGCCTTTCCGTCCGATTCACGGCAACTACTCATCGGTAACCGTTTGGTGAACTCGTCCCACGTCCGACGACTTCGTCCGGGTTCGACCGCGCGCACCGACGGCCCCTCGGGACGGCGACGGCCCCGCGACCGTGTCGGGTCGCGGGGCCGTCGCTGCTGGTGGCGCGGGTGTCAGGCCCGCAGGGTCGCCCCGAACCGGCGCTGCGCCTCGGCGACGACGGCCTCCCGGACCCCCGCCGTCTCCTG
>NZ_JAAXOY010000166.1 GCF_012396155.1 Cellulomonas septica
GTAGGGGCCGAGGACGACGAGCTCGACGCCCAGACGGCGGGCGGCGGGTCGCAGCGCGGCGCGGCGGTGACGGTCCGACCAGGACGTGCGCGGGCCCGACGCGTAGGCGACGCGGCGGTGGCCGAGGGAGGCGAGGTGCTCGAGGGCCTGGACGGCGCCGCCGGGCGTGTCGAGCACGATGCCGTCGCCGTCGACGGGCCGGTTGATCGTCACGAGGGGCATGTCACGGGCCCAGCGCGCGAGCGTCGAGTCCTCGAGCCGCGGGGCGGCGAGGATCGCGCCGTCCGCGGACGAGCGGATCATGCGCAGCGCCCGCTCCTCGGCGGGGACCGACTCCTCGGTGTCGACGAGCACGTGGGTGTACCCGTCGACGCGCAGCCGTGACTGCACGCCGCGCACGATGCCGAAGAAGAAGGGGTTCGTGACGTCGGGCAGGACGAGGGCGACGGTGCCGGTGCGCCCGGAGCTCAGGGCGCGGCCGGACGCGCTGGGCACGTAGCCGAGCTCCTCGGCGGCGGCCCGCACGCGCGCGGCGGTGTCCTCGGTGATGCGGCCGGGCCGCGTGAGCGCGCGCGACGCGGTGGAGACCGCGACGCCCGCCGCGTCGGCGACGTCGCGGAGGGTGGGCCGGGTGCCCGGCATCGATGGTCTCCTCTCGGCCGCAGGTCGTCCGGTCGTCGTCGTCCGGCCTCCCGCGGCGGTGTCCATGCTGGTCCACGCGGTGCCGGGTTGGCAATATCTGGCAAGCGATTGCCGCATCGGGACGACGGTGTCTAGGCTCGACGACGGAACGGACCGCACGCGGCGACGGCGCCGCGCACGACGGGAGCACCGATGACGCCGCAGCACCCCGAGCCCACGACCGACACCCCCGCGAGCCCGACGACCGGCGCCGCGGACCCGCGCGACGTGACGACGACCGCACCGGCCGCCGCGGACGGAGGCCGCCCCGCGACCCGCCCGTCGGGCAGCGCGATCCGCTCGGCCGAGGTGCTGGTCAGCAGCCCCGACCGCAACTTCGTCACGCTCCGCGTCACGACCGAGGACGGCGTCGTCGGGCTCGGCGACGCCACGCTCAACGGGCGGGAGCTGTCCGTCGTCTCCTACCTGCAGGACCACGTCGTGCCGCTGCTGATCGGCCGGGACGCGCACCGCATCGAGGACACGTGGCAGTTCCTCTACCGGTCGGCGTACTGGCGGCGCGGCCCCGTGACGATGGCCGCCATCGCGGCGGTCGACGTCGCGCTGTGGGACATCAAGGCCCGCTACGCCGGCATGCCCCTGTACCAGCTGCTCGGCGGTGCGAGCCGGACCGGGATCATGGCGTACGGGCACGCGTCGGGCCGCGACCTGCCCGAGCTGTTCGACTCGATCCGCCACCACCAGGAGCTCGGGTTCCGGTCGATCCGCGTGCAGACGTCCGTGCCGGGCATCGACGCGGTCTACGGGGTCGCGGCGCAGCCGAGCAGCGGCGGGCGCTACGACTACGAGCCCGCGCAGCGCGCTCCCCTGCCCGCCGAGGAGGACTGGGACACCCGCGCGTACCTGCGTCACATCCCGCGCGTGTTCGAGGCCGTGCGCAGCGAGTTCGGGCCCGAGCTGCCGCTGCTGCACGACGGTCACCACCGCATGACCCCGATCCAGGCGGCGCGGCTCGGCAAGGACCTCGAGCCGTTCGACCTGTTCTGGCTCGAGGACTGCACGCCCGCGGAGAACCAGGAGGCGCTGCGGCTCGTCCGGCAGCACACGACGACCCCGCTCGCGATCGGCGAGGTGTTCAACACCGTCTGGGACTACCAGACGCTCGTCCGCGAGCAGCTCATCGACTACGTACGGTCCGCCGTCACGCACACCGGCGGGATCACCGCGCTGCGCCGCATCCTCGACTTCGCCGCGCAGTACCAGATCAAGTCCGGCATCCACGGGCCGACCGACATCTCCCCCGTGGGCATGGCCGCCGCGCTGCACCTCGACCTCGCGATCCACAACTTCGGGATCCAGGAGTACATGCAGCACGGCGCCCGCACCGACGAGGTGTTCCGGCAGTCGTTCACGTTCACCGACGGGTTCCTGCACCCCGGCGACGAGCCCGGACTGGGTGTCGTCTACGACGACGAGGTCGCCGACCGCTTCCCGTACCAGCCGGCATACCTGCCGTTCAACCGGCTCAAGGACGGCACCGTCCACGACTGGTGACGCACCCGCGCCGACCGGCTCCGCACCACGGAAGGACCCGCGTGACCAGCACCGACGCCCACCCCATGTGGCTGCCCGACGAGGCGCTGCGTCCGCTCGGCGAGCGCCGCGTGCTCGTCGCCGTCGGACCCGACGACCCGGTCGGCGCGACCGTCGTGGCCGAGGTCCGCGCCGCGACCGCACGCTGGGGCGGTTCGGTGACGGTCGCCTCGCCCGACGCGTCGCTGACGGGCGACGCGGCGCGCGGGCACGACGTCGTGCTCGCGCTCGTGCCGTCGTCGACCGCGTCCGACGAGCCGACCCGTGCGCTCGCCGACGACGTGCCCACCGCGAGCGGCTCGTTCGGCGTGCTGCGTGAGGGCGCGACGACGACGGTCCTCGGGCTGGACGCGGCCGGGCTGCTGTACGGGCTCCACCACCTCGTCCGGGCGGGTGCTGCTGCGTCAGAGGGCGACACGCCGCTCACCTGGTACTCGCCGACGAACGACGTCCGGATGCTCGACCACTGGGACAACGTCGACGTGCACCCGGTCATGGGGCAGGTCGAGCGCGGCTACGCGGGCGGCTCGATCTTCTACGCCGACGGTCGCGTGCGCGACGACCTGTCGCGCGTCGCCGCCTACGCGCGGCTGCTCGGGTCCGTCGGCATCAACGCGGTGTCGATCAACAACGTCAACGTGCACCGCACCGAGGCCCGCCTGCTCACGGACGGCCTGCCTGACGTGGCGCGCATCGCGGCTCTCTTCCGCCCGCACGGCATCCGCGTCCACCTGTCGGTGTCGTTCGCGGCGCCGATGACGGTCGGCGACCTGCCCACGTCGGACCCGCTCGACGCCGACGTCCAGGCCTGGTGGGCGGCGCGCGTCGCCGACGTCTACGACGTGGTCCCCGACTTCGGCGGCTTCGTCGTCAAGGCGGACTCGGAGGGCCAGCCCGGCCCGTTCGCGTACGGCCGCGACCACGCGGACGGGGCGAACCTGCTGGCCCGTGCCCTGAAGCCGTTCGGCGGCACGGTGTTCTGGCGGGCCTTCGTCTACGACCACAAGCAGGACTGGCGGGACCGCTCGACGGACCGCGCCCGCGCCGCGCACGACCACTTCTCCCCGCTCGACGGCCGCTTCGACGACAACGTCGTCCTCCAGGTGAAGTACGGGCCGATGGACTTCCAGACGCGCGAGCCCGTCTCCCCGGTGATCGCCGCGATGCCGGGCACGCGCCTCGCCGTCGAGCTCCAGGTCACGCAGGAGTACACCGGCCAGCAGCAGCACGCCGTGTGGCTGGGCCCGCAGTGGTCGGAGATCCTGCGCTTCCGGCCGTGGAAGGACGGCGGCCGGACCGTCGCGGACGTCGCCGCCGGGACCGCCGGGCCGCCCGACGCCCGTCGCGCCGGGCTCGTCGCGGTGTCGAACGTCGGCGACGACGCGTTCTGGACCGGCCACCCGCTCGCGCAGGCCAACCTCTACACGTTCGCGCGCCTCGCGTGGGACCCGTTCGCGGACCCGCAGACGCTGCTCGACGAGTGGATCGGGCTCACCTTCCCGGACGCCGACCCTGTCGTCCGCGAGACGCTGCACCGTGTCCTCGACGACTCGTGGCGCACGTACGAGGACTACACCGCCCCGCTCGGCGTCGGGTTCATGGTCCGGCCCGGCCACCACTACGGCCCAGACGTGGACGGCTACGAGTACACGCCGTGGGGCACGTACCACTTCGCCGACCGCGACGGCATCGGCGTCGACCGCACGCGCGCGACCGGTACGGGGTTCACCGGCCAGTTCCCGGCGCCGTGGCGGGACGTCTACGAGGACGTCGCGACGTGCCCCGACGAGCTGCTGCTGTTCTTCCACCACGTGCCGTGGTCGCACGTGCTGCACAGCGGGGTCTCCGTCGCCCAGCACGTCTACGACACGCACTGGGACGGCGCTGCGCGGACGGTCGAGAACGCCGCCGCGTGGGACGCGATCGCCGGTCAGGTCCCCGCCGACCTGCACGCGCGCGTCGCGGACCGGCTCGCCGAGCAGGTCCGCAGCGCCCACGAGTGGCGCGACCAGCTCCGCACCTACGTGTACCGCCACAGCGGCATCCTGGACACGACCGGCCGCTCGATCTTCTGACGACGGCCCGGCAGCGCGTCCCGCCGCATCGACCGCGCTCGACCTCTACGGAGTGCGAACCTCGAGGACCTCGTCGAGACCTGCGAAGTCGCGCACGTTGCTTGTCACGAGGACGGCAGCGTGGGCGTGCGCGGTCGCGGCAATCAGCAGATCGAAGGCGCGGGCGCGTGGCTGGCGACCGGCCGCGACGGTCTTCGCTGCCAGCAACGCGTAGGACGACGCGACCGCGTCGTCGACCGGCAGCGCGGCCAGCCCGGCCTCCGCGCTCGAGAGGACCCGCATCCGTGCCGCTCTGGTCTCCGGGGAGCGGGCGACCAGCACTCCGAACCGCAGCTCGGCCAGCGTCGCGACGCTGATCGCGGCCTCGTCCGCATTGCCGGTAGGCACGCGACCGTCGATCAGGATGTTCGTGTCGAGAATCAGCCTCACAGCTCGGCATCTCGTTCGTACGGATCGGTCGGAGCTCCGTCGACCGTCGCCATGTCCTCGTCCCAGTCGGGGTCGTGAACCCCGGGGAACAGAGCGGCGAGCTCCGCGAGCGGACGCCACGTCGGACGCACCTCGTCGTGTGGCACGAGGTCGGCGACGGGACGGCCGTGCACGGTGACGACCAGGCGGTCCCCGTCGGCGACGCGCCTCAGCACGCCGGACGCGTCCTGCCTGAGTTCCCTCACGCCGATCGTCCTCATGCTGCGACGGTAGCACCATGTGCTACATCGAGTTCGACGAACGCGTGGCCACCAGCCGACCACCGCCGGCCTTGAGCGAAGCGCCGGCGGCGTGCTCGACCGGCTCAGGTGGTGAAGCGGGATCTCGCGTCGGCGATCACCGGGGTGGCGTTGCGGACCAGGAGGGCGACCAGCGGGGACGCGAGCAGGACGAGGAGCCAGTCGGTCGCGAGCAGGGCGATGCCGACGGCGACCACGACGAGCGCGAGCACCCCGAGGCCACCGACCGGCTTGGCCGCGAGGTAGTGCGCGGACAGGCGCGCGACGTCGCGCGTGCGGAACGCGAACAGCGACGACAGGACGAGCGCATTCCCCGCCCACACCAGGACGGCGACGGCGATGACGAGGGACACGACGGCGAACGCGCCGCCGGACCCGCCCAGCGCACCGGCCCCCGCGACGTTGACCGCGAGCACCGTGAGCACGACGAGCGTCGGCACCCACCACCGCAGCACGTCGCGCCAGTTCAGCCGGTAGCCGCGCCAGTAGTGCCGTGCCGGTGACAGGTCGCGGTCACCGGGCTGCGTCGTGAGCCAGTCGCGCCAGGCGAAGACGGCGGCGGCGAGGGACGGTCCGAGCGGCACGGCCGCGAGCGCGAACAGCGGCGCGTTGCCGGGCACGCGGTCGAGCAGCACGAACGCCAGGAGGGTCGGGAGCGATGTGAGCACGAAGAGCCCCTCGATCACGACCGCCCAGTAGACCGCCGCGGACCCGCGCGAGAACGGTCCGCGGCCGACCTCGGAGAACCGCTCGGCGTCCGCACTCACGACGCTCACCGCGCCGGGCCGTCGTCGGGCGTGCGCGGCGTCGGGAGCTCCGGGTCGCCCACGTCGACGTGCGCCCGCGCACCGCTGAGGAGCGCCACCGCGCGCCCGGTCCCCGGCGGGTCGGCGACGAGCCGGTCGTCGTCGACGCCGAGCAGCCGGCGGTCGTCGAGGCCCTCGTGGAACGCCTCGGCGACGGGCGTGACCTCGACGAACGTGACCTCGTGCCGCGCGAGGGACAGGTCGAGCGAGACCCGGCCGTCGACGACCGGGTAGGCCGCGTGGGCCGACGACGGGCGGGCGAGGTCGCGCAGCAGGTCGACCTGGCGCTCGGTCGGGGAGAACGGTCGGCCGAGCTCGCGCCACG
>NZ_JAAXOY010000167.1 GCF_012396155.1 Cellulomonas septica
CTGCTCGCGCGCCGGCGACCCGGTCGGCCGCGGTCGCCGGCCGCGTCGCGTGACCCGGCAGCGGCGAACCGCACCACGGGCAGTGCCGGATCGAGATCGAGCTGGAGGCCGAGGCCTCCGGCCCGTCGCGCACGGGCAGCCCATAGGTGCCGTCGAGGCGCCGGACGATCACGGCATCGGCGCAGTCCCACGGTGAGGCGTGCACGTCGCACGCGAACGTGTCGTGCTCGCGCAGCTCCTCGCAGCAGAAGTCCGGCTCGTCGGCCCCGTCATCGGTCACGGCAGGATCTTGCCACCGGCCTGTCTCGATGCTCTCGGTCGGACGGTCGATGCGGCTTGTCGCCGGTCGCGTCTCGGGATGCAGGACGGGCGGGGCGCCCCGGGCGGGGGTGGGAGCCGGTTCGTAGGGTGGACGGGTGCCACCGTCCCCGCCGACCACCGCTGGTCGGGCCACCCCCCGCGCGATGCTCCGACTGCTCACCTGGGCGCGTCCGGCGGTGCCGCGGGTGCTGCTCGGCGGCTGCACTGCCCTCGGGGCGAGCATGCTCGCGCTCGCCGTCCCGCAGGTGCTGCGCGCGATCGTCAACGGGCCGCTCCTGACGGACTCGTCGCGTCGCGGCGTCGTGCTCGGCGCGCTGCTCGTGCTGGGCCTCGGCGTGCTGGAAGCCGTGCTCGTCTGGAGCCGGCGCGCGCTGATCCTCACGCCCGGCACGACCGTCGAGCGCGAGATGCGGACGTCGCTGTTCCGGCACCTCCTCGACCTGCCGGTCGCGTTCCACGACCGCTGGTCCGGCGGGCAGCTGCTGTCCCGGGCGATGTCGGACCTCGGCACGATCCGCCGCTGGATGGTGTTCGGCCTGGTCATGCTGATCGTCAGCGCGACGACGCTCGTGGTCGGCGTGGTGCTCATGGTGGCGACGAGCTGGCAGCTCGGGCTCGTGTACGTCGCGGGTGCGATCCCGATGGTGTGGCTGAGCTTCCGGTTCCGCACGGGGTACCGCGACGTCGCGCGGCGGGCGCGTGACCAGGCGGGCGACCTTGCGACGACCGTCGAGGAGTCGGTGCACGGCATCCGCGTGCTCAAGGCGTTCGGCCGGGGCGACGACGCGCTCGACGAGTTCGTCCGCCAGGCCGACGAGCTGCGCGAGACCGAGATCCACAAGGCCCGCACCCTGTCGCGCGTGTCGTTCGCGCTGGGCGCGATCCCGGAGGCGGTGCTCGCGGTGTCGCTCGCCGTCGGCGTCACGCTCACGGCCCGCGGCGAGATCACCGTCGGTGCGCTCGTCGCGTTCTTCGCGACCGCGGCGGTCGTCAACCAGCCTGTCGAGCGCCTGGGTGCGCTGCTCGCGATGACGCTCGACGCGCGTGCCGCGACCGACCGCTACCTCCAGGTGATCGACACCCCGTCGACGGTCACCGACCCCGCGCGACCGTCGCACCTCCCGCCGCCCGGCCCGCACGGCGCGCGCCTCGAGCTGTCCGGCGTGCGGTTCGGCCACGGCGACGGGCCTGACGTCCTGGCGGGCGTCGACCTGGTCGTCGAGCCGGGGGAGACGGTCGCGCTCGTCGGCCTCACGGGCAGCGGCAAGACGACGCTGCTGCAGCTCGTGCCGCGCCTGTTCGACGTCACCGCGGGCCGCGTCACGGTCGACGGCGTCGACGTCCGCGACCTCACGCGTGCTGAGCTCCGCGCGGCCGTCGGGGTCGCGTTCGAGGACCCGATCCTCTTCTCGACGACGGTCCGCGAGAACGTCCTGCTCGGCGTCGACCCGGCCGACGCGACCGACGACAGGCTGACCCGCGCGCTCGACGTCGCCCGCGCCGGCTTCGTGCACGACCTGCCCGACGGCGTCGAGACGGTGATCGGCGAGGAGGGCCTGAGCCTGTCGGGCGGGCAACGGCAGCGCGTCTCGCTCGCGCGCGCGATCGCCGTCCGCCCCCGCGTCCTGCTGCTCGACGACCCGCTGTCCGCGCTCGACGTCACGACCGAGGCCGAGGTGACGCAGCGGCTGCGCGCGGAGCTCACCGGCACCACGACGCTCGTCGTCGCGCACCGTCCGTCGACCGTCGCGCTCGCCGACCGGGTCGCGGTGCTCGAGGACGGCCGGATCACCGGCGTCGGCACACACCGCGACCTGCTGGCCCACCACCCGCACTACCGGTTCGTGCTGACCGCGCTCGCGGCGAGCGAGCACGAACCGGTCGACGACGAGGTGGAGGCGGCCCGATGAGCGCGACCACGCTCGACCACCCGACCGCCGACGACGCCCGCACGCGGTCCCGCGAGGCCCGGCGCCGGTCGCTCGCGCTGCTGCGGTCCCTGCTGCACCCTGTGCGGCGGCCGGTCTGGCTGACCGTGGCGCTCGTCGTCGGCTCGCAGGTGGCGGCGGTGTCGGGACCCGCGCTCGTCGCGTACGGGATCGACCACGCGCTGCCCGCACTGGTCGACGGCGACGGCGGGCCGGTGCTCGCGGTGGCGGGCACCTACCTCGTGATCGCCGTGCTGGGCGGGGTGCTCGTCGCCGCGACCGTCCGCGCGTCGGCCCGCGTGTCGCAGGCGATCCTGCTCGACCTGCGCCGCCGCGTCTTTCGGCACACGCAGCGGCTCAGCCTCGAGTTCCACGAGCGGTACACGTCGGGCCGCATCATCAGCCGGCAGACGTCCGACCTCGACGCGGTGCGCGAGCTGCTCGACGGGGGCGTGACGACGCTCGCGGCGGGCGTGCTGTCGATGGTCCTCACCGCGGTCTCGCTCGCGATCCTCGACCCGCGCTCGGGGCTCGTCCTGCTCGTCGCGGTCGTGCCGGGCGTGCTCCTGAGCCGCTGGTTCCAGCGCCGCTCGCAGGCGCAGTACCGGCGCAACCGGACCGCGGCCGCGCGCGTCATCGTGCGGTTCGTCGAGACGATGACGGGCATCCGCGCGGTGCAGGCGTTCCGCCGTGAGCCGCAGGTGCAGGCCGCGTACGACGGGCTCTCCGAGGAGTACCGCGAGTCGAGCGCGGGTTCGATCCGGCTCAACGGCTGGTTCGACTCGGGCCTCGTCCTCATCGGCAACGTCACGGTCGCGACGGTCCTGCTGGTCGGCGGGCTGCGCGCGCTGGAGGGCGACCTCGCGGTCGGCGTGCTCGCGGCAGCCGTCCTGTACGCGCGGCGGTTCTTCAGCCCGCTCCAGCAGATGGCCATGTTCTACAACTCGTTCCAGTCCGCGACGGCGGCGCTCGAGAAGGTCGCGGACCTGCTCGCCGAGGAGCCGTCGGTGCCCGACCCCGAGCACCCGGTGCGGCTGCCGCACGCGCGCGGCGACGTCCGGTTCGACGGCGTCACGTTCGGCTACGGCGACGGCCCGACGGTGCTGCACCGGCTCGACCTGCACGTCCCGCCCGGCCAGACGGTCGCGCTCGTCGGGGCCACGGGTGCAGGTAAGTCGACCGTCGCGAAGCTCCTCACGCGGTTCTACGACGTGCGGACCGGCGCGGTCACGATCGACGGCGTCGACGTGCGCGACCTCGACCCCGTGGACCTGCGCCGGGCGGTCGTCATGGTGACGCAGGAGGCGTACCTGTTCTCCGGGTCCGTGGCCGCGAACATCGCCCTCGGCCGTCCTGGCGCGACACGCGGCGAGGTCGAGGCCGCAGCGCGCGCCGTCGGCGTCCACGACCTCGTCGCGTCCCTGCCCGACGGCTACGACACCGAGGTGGACAAGCGCGGCGTGCGGCTGTCCGCCGGGCAGCGCCAGCTCGTGTCGTTCGCGCGCGCGTTCCTCGCCGACCCCGCGCTGCTCGTGCTCGACGAGGCGACCAGCTCGCTCGACGTGCCCGGCGAGCTGCTCGTGCAGGAAGGGCTCGGCACGCTGCTCGCCGACCGGACCGCGGTCGTCATCGCGCACCGGCTGTCGACCGTCATGGGCGCGGACCGCGTGCTCGTCGTCGAGGACGGGCGCGTCGTGGAGGACGGGTCACCCCGTGACCTGGTGGCCGCCGGCGGACGGTTCGCGGCGCTGCACGAGGACTGGCAGCGCTCGCTCGACCGCGCGTGACACCCGGCCGCGTCGTGGCCCCGCGACGGGCGCGCGACGGCGCAATCACCCGGGACCTGCGGGCAACGTCCCCGCAACGTGCGCGACCTACCCTGACGGCATGGCGACCACCGAGGCAGCACCCGGCCAGGACCTCCCCGCGGACCGGGAGGTGCTCGACTGGGCCCTGTTCGGCGTCGCCGTCCGCGAGCTCGCGCAGGCCGTCGTCGACTCGGGATTCACGCCCGACCTCGTCGTCGCCGTCGCGCGCGGCGGCCTTCCGCCGGGCGGCGCGATCGCCTACGCGCTCGGCACGAAGTCCGTCGGGACGCTCAACGTCGAGTTCTACACCGGCGTCGACGAGCGGCTCGACGAGCCGCAGCTGCTGCCCCCGCTGCTCGACACCGACGCGCTGCACGGGCTGACCGCCCTCGTGGTCGACGACGTCGCCGACACGGGCGAGACGCTCGCGCTCGTGCAGCGGCTCGTGGCCGGGCACTGCGCGGAGGCGCGGACGGCCGTGCTCTACGCGAAGCCCCGATCGGTCGTCGACCCCGACTACGTGTGGCGGCGCACCGACCGCTGGATCACGTTCCCGTGGTCGGCCGAGCCGCCGGTCACCGCCGCGTCCGCCTGAGCGGCCGTCCGCGCCCGCCCGACCGCGCGCGTGCGGCCGGGGTCTGGGGGGACTACGCCCCGCCGAGCCCCTCCTCGCGCGCCCGCACGATCGCCGCGGACCGGTCGGGCACCGCGAGCTTGGTGAGCACGTTCGCGACGTGGTTGCGGACGGTCTTGGGGCTGAGCGACAGCCGCTTCGAGATGACGGCGTTGTCGAGCCCCGCCGCGACGAGGTCGAGCACCTCGCGCTCGCGGTCGGTGAGCTGCGGGAACGGCACGCGCGTCGCGGTCCGGCCGCCCAGCACGTACGCCATGGCGCGCTGCGCGACGGCGGGGGACAGGATCATCTCGCCGGCGGCGACGGCACGGACCGCCCGCTCGACGGCGTCGGGTGGCGCCGACTTCACGAGGTAGCCGCGCGCGCCGGCCCGGACCGACGCGACGACCGCGTCGTCGTCCTCGTGCATCGTCACGACGAGCACCGCGAGCCCTGGCCGGTCGCGCAGCAGGTCGCGCGTCAGGTCGATCCCCGACCCGTCGCCGAGGTCGAGGTCCATGAGCACGACGTCGGCCTCGACCGCGCTGCCGAACAGCGCGCGCGCCTCGGCGGCGGACGCGGCCTGACCGGTGACCCGGATGCCGGGCAGCGAGTCGAGCAGGGCGGCCATCCCGATCCGGAAGACGGGGTGGTCGTCGACGAGGACGACGCGGACGGTCACGCGAGCACCCCCGGGGCGACGTCCGCGTCGGACGCCTGCGGCACGAGGGGCACGACAGCCCGCACGCGCACCCCGCCGCGCTCACGGTCGACCCACTCGACGGTCCCGCCGAGCTCCACCGCGCGCTCGCGCATCGACCGCGTGCCCACGCCGGGCGTACGGGCGGGGTCCAGGCCGTGCCCGTCGTCGTCGCAGGTCACCACGAGAGCTGCCCCGTGCACCGCGGCGGTCACCCCGCACCCGGCGGCACCGCTGTGCCGGGACGCGTTGGTGACGGCCTCGCTCGCGATGCCGTACGCCGCGGCGGCGACCCGCGGGTCGAGCCCGTCGAGCGCGTCCGCATCGACGTCGAGCGTCACGGTGAACCCGGTCGCGGCGGTCCGCCGGGCGAGGTCGTCGAGCGCTGCGGCGAGCCCGCGCTCGTCGAGCACGGGCGGGAGCAGGCTGCGGGACAGGAGCCGCACGTCCTCGACCCGCTGCGTGACCTCGGCCTGCAGCGCGTCGAGCACCGCGGTGGCCGCGGCGGGGTCGCGTTCGAGCGTGTTGCGTGCGCCCTGCAGCCCGAGCCGCAGGCCCGTGAGCCAGGGGCCGATCCCGTCGTGCAGCTCGCGCCGGATGAGCGTCCGCTCGGCGAGCCGGGCGCGGGTCGCGGCGTCGCG
>NZ_JAAXOY010000168.1 GCF_012396155.1 Cellulomonas septica
GGCGGCGTCGACGTCGACCCCCGTGACGCGGGGGACGCCGGCGGCACGCAGCCGACGCACGAGCAGGCCCTCGCCGCAGCCCACGTCGAGCGCGGTGCGGGCGCGCGGGGCGTGCCGCAGCGCGAGCCGGTGGTAGTGCGTGTTGTGGTTCCAGCGGTCGTCGCGCACGGACGGACCGTACCGGGCCGGACGGTGCCGGGTCAGCGCCCGCGCATGCCCTTGCGGTCGGGACGCGCGCGCATCGGGTCGACGCCCTTCGGCACGGGGAGGCGCACGGCGCCGAGCGCGGTGAGCCGCTTGCCGACCTCGGCGACCTCCTGCTTGGTCAGCGAGGGGCGCAGCCGCTGGATGTGGCGCGGAAGCTTCCGCAGCGGCACCTGACCCTCGTCGTCGCCGACCTGGACCAGCGTGATCGGCGCACCGGAGATGACGCGTGCCGTGCGCTTGCGCTCCGCCTCGAGGAGACGGGCGAGGCGCGGCGCCGGGCCGCCCTCGGCGATGAGGACGACGCCCGGACGACCGAGCCCGCGGAACACCATGTCGCGCGTGCGGGGGTCGACGTTGACGGGCTCCTCGGTGAACGTCCAGCCGCGACGGATGGTGCCGAGCGCGGCGCGCGACGCGCCCGGCTGGCCGGCGATCCGCGTGTAGGCGGCGGTCTCGGCGCGGCGCGCGAGCACGAACATCGCACCGAGCAGCGCGAACGGGATGCTCAGCAGCAGGACGTAGACGATCGAGTCGACCAGGAGGCCGACGACCAGGCCGAGCGCGACGATCCCGACGAAGACCGCGAGCAGCAACCAGGTGATGGCCGGGTCGCTCTGCCGGGTCATCTGGTACGCCTGCCACAGCTGGTGGTACCAGCGGGTCTTGCGGACCTTCCCGGCGGCCGGGGGAGTGGCGTTCGTGTCGCGGGCCATGGGGTCGGAGTCTACCGATCTCGCGGGCACCACCGGACATCGTCCGGCGGCGCGACGAGCGTCAGCGCGCGAGCAGGCTCGCGGCCTCCTGGCGGGCGGTCGTCGGCTCGCCGAGGTGCGCGAGCGCGGCGGGGATCTCGATGCCGCGGTGCCGCATGGCCTGGCCCCACAGCCGGCCCGCGCGGTAGGACGAGCGCACGAGCGGCCCGGACATGACGCCGAGGAACCCGAGCTCCTGCGCGTGGTCGGACAGCTCGACGAACTCCTCCGGGCGCACCCAGCGGTCGACCGGGTGGTGCCGCAGCGACGGGCGCAGGTACTGCGTGATCGTCACGATGTCGCAGCCTGCGTCGTGGAGGTCCTTGAGGGCCGTCTTGACCTCGTCGGTCGTCTCGCCCATGCCGAGGATGAGGTTCGACTTGGTGACGAGACCGGCCTCGCGCGCGCGGGTGAGGACGGACAGCGAGCGGTCGTACCGGAAGGCCGGACGGATCTGCTTGAAGATGCGCGGGACGGTCTCGACGTTGTGCGCGAGCACCTCGGGACGGGACTCGTTGACCTCGTCGAGCAGCTCGGGCACCGCGTTGAAGTCGGGGATCAGCAGCTCGACGCCCGTGCCGGGGTTGACCGCGTGGATCTGGCGGACCGTCTCCGCGTACAGCCACGCACCGCCGTCCGGCAGGTCGTCGCGTGCGACGCCCGTGACCGTCGCGTACTTGAGGCCCATCGCCTGCACGGACGCGGCGACCCGGCGCGGCTCGTCGGCGTCGAAGTCCGCGGGCTTGCCGGTGTCGATCTGGCAGAAGTCGCAGCGCCGCGTGCACTGGTCGCCGCCGATGAGGAACGTCGCCTCGCGGTCCTCCCAGCACTCGAAGATGTTGGGGCAGCCCGCTTCCTCGCAGACCGTGTGCAGCCCTTCGCGCTTCACGAGGCCCTTGAGCTCGCTGTACTCGGGGCCCATGGTCGCGCGGGTCCGGATCCACTCCGGCTTCTTCTCGATCGGCGTCGCGGCGTTGCGCGCCTCGACGCGGAGCATGCGGCGGCCCTCAGGAGCGATCGTCACGTCGTCAGACTAACCCCGCGCGCGCGAGCCGCGTGGTGGGGGAGTCGCACGTCACAGCCGGTCGGGACCTCGGTCCCGCGCGGTGGCCCGTCGCGCGGCGCGACGCTGAGGGCGTCGGCGAGACGCCCGGGCGACCGGGACCGGCGGGACCCCGCGACGCCGGCACGACGAGGGGAGGGACGATGAAGATCCTCATGACGGTCGCGTCGCGGCACGGTGCGACGCGCGAGATCGGCGCGGTGGTCGCCGACGTGCTGCGCGCGGCGGGGCACGACGTCGACGAGGTCACCCCCGACGAGGTCGAGCACGTGACCGGGTACGACGCCGCGGTCCTCGGGTCGGCGGTCTACGTCGGCCGGCTCGCGGCCGCCCTCCGCGACCTCGTCGAGCGGCAGGGTGCGCACCTGCGGGCGATGCCCGTGTGGCTGTTCTGGTCCGGACCCGTGGGTGACCCGCCGCTGCCGCCGACGGCCCCCGACGACGTCGACGTGGTCGCCCGGCACGTCGGGGCGCGCGAGCCGCGGTGCTTCGTCGGCCGCATCGAGCGCTCCGAGCTCAACCTCAACGAGCGCGCGCTCGTCGCGCTCACGCGTGCGGAGACGGGGGACTTCCGGGACTTCGACGACGTGCGGTCGTGGGCCGCCGAGGTCGATCGGGTTCCTGGGCATGTGGCTCGCGACGCGCGCCAACCTGCGCGTCGCGGCGGCCGCGTCCCAGCCCGGCGGCCGGGCGGAGGGGGCGCGCATCGCGTTCCGGACCGGCGGGGTCGTCGGCATGAGCGTCGTCGGGCTCGGCCTGCTGGGTGCCGCGGCGGTCGTGCTGCTGTACCGCGGCGAGGCGCCCGGCGTCCTCGAGGGCTTCGGCTTCGGCGCCGCGCTGCTCGCGATGTTCATGCGCGTCGGCGGCGGCATCTTCACCAAGGCGGCCGACGTCGGCGCCGACCTGGTCGGCAAGGTCGAGCAGGGCATCCCCGAGGACGACCCCCGCAACGCCGCGACCATCGCGGACAACGTCGGCGACAACGTCGGCGACTGCGCGGGCATGGCGGCCGACCTGTTCGAGTCGTACGCCGTGATGCTCGTCGCGGCGCTCATCCTCGGCAAGGCGGCGTTCGGCGAGCACGGGCTCGTCTTCCCCCTCGTCGTCACCACCGTCGGCGCGCTCGTCGCCGCGCTGGGCGTCGCGATCACGCGGGTCCGCGGCAACGAGAGCGGCCTCACCGCGATCAACCGCGGCTTCTACATCTCGGCGCTCGTGGGCGTCGCGCTCGCGGCCGTCGCGGCGTTCGTCTACCTGCCGTCGTCGTTCGCGGACTTCACGGGCGGCACGGCCGGCCTGGAGGACCACGCGGGCGACCCGCGCCTCATCGCGTCGGCCGCCGTCGCGATCGGCGTCGTGCTCGCCGGCATCATCCTGTGGGTCACCGGCTACTTCACGGGGACGACGAGCAAGCCCACGCTGCACGTCGCCAAGACGACCCTCACCGGTGCCGCGACCGTCGTCCTGTCGGGCATCGGCGTCGGGTTCGAGTCCGCGGTCTACACCGCGGGCATCATCGCCGCCGCGATCTGCGGCGTGTTCCTCATCGCGGGCGGCAATGTCGCGCTCGCGCTGTTCCTCATCGCGCTCGCGGGCTGCGGCCTGCTCACCACCGTCGGCGTCATCGTCGCGATGGACACCTTCGGGCCGGTCAGCGACAACGCGCAGGGCATCGCCGAGATGTCCGGCGACGTCAGCGCCGAGGGTGCGCAGATCCTCACCGACCTCGACGCCGTCGGGAACACCACGAAGGCCGTCACCAAGGGCATCGCGATCGCGACCGCCGTGCTCGCCGCGACCGCGCTGTTCGGCTCGTACGCGGACGCCGTGCGGACCGCGCTCGACGGCATCTCCGGGACGGTCGGGAACGACATCGTCGCCGCGATGCTGTCGTACGACATCATCAGCCCGGTCACGCTCGTCGGCGTGATCCTCGGCGGGGCGACCGTCTTCCTGTTCTCCGGCCTGGCGATCGACGCCGTGACCCGCGCCGCGGGCGCGATCGTCTTCGAGGTGCGCCGCCAGTTCCGCGACTTCCCCGGCATCATGACCGGCGAGACGCGGCCCGAGTACGGCAAGGTCGTCGACATCTGCACGCGCGACTCGCTGCGCGAGCTCGCCACCCCGGGCCTCCTCGCGGCGTTCGCGCCCATCGCCGTCGGCTTCGGCCTCGGCGTCGGGCCGCTCGCCGGGTTCCTCGCCGGGGCGATCGGCGCCGGCGTCCTCATGGCCGTGTTCCTCGCGAACGCCGGCGGCACGTGGGACAACGCGAAGAAGATCGTCGAGGACGGGCACTACGGCGGCAAGGGCTCCGACGCGCACGCGGCCGCCGTCATCGGCGACACCGTCGGCGACCCGTTCAAGGACACCGCGGGCCCGGCGATCAACCCGCTCATCAAGGTCATGAACCTCGTGTCGGTGCTCATCGCGCCGGCCGTCGTCGTGATCTCCGTCGGCGACGACGCGAACCACGTCGCGCGCCTGTCCATCGCGGTCGTCGCGGCGCTCATCGCGTTCGGCGCCGTCATCGCCTCCCGGCTGCGCGCGGCGCGCGTCGACCGTGAGGAGACCGTCGCGGCGGAGGCGGAGCGCGCGCTCGCGCGCTGACCGACCCGCACCACCCGGACGCCGTCCGCCCTGATCGGGGTGGGCGGCGTCCGGCGTCTCGCGGGCGTCGTCGCCGTGGGTGAGACTCGACCGTCCGGCGGTGACGCAGGGCCGATCGACGCAGGAGGTGGCCGTGGCGCAGGTGGTGGTGCTCGTCGGACGGGACCGGTACGGGGACCCGTGGCACGACCACGCGGCGACGTCCGACGCCGTCGCGACGCTGCTGCGGGCCGACGGGCACGACGTGGAGGTCCGCAGCGTGTTCCCGGACGCGCTCGACGACGTCGGCCGGCCCGACGTGCTGGTCGTGAACTGCGGGCAGGGGCCGCTCGACGCCGCGGACGCCGACGCGTGGCGCGGGTTCCACGACCGGCGGGCCGCGCTCGTCGACGAGGGCGTCGCCGTGCTCGGGCTCCACCAGGCGGCCAACACGTTCGGCGACGACCCGCGCTGGGCGGCGACGCTCGGCGGACGGTGGGTCGACGACGTGTCGTGGCACCCGCCGCTCGGCGAGGCACGGTTCCGCGTCGTCGACACGACGCACCCGGTGACGCACGGTCTCGACGACGTCGACGCGGTCGACGAGCGGTACGCGGACCTCCGGGTCGCGGACGACGCGCACGTGCTGCTGGTCGCCGACGTCGCGGACGACGCCGGCGCGACGCGCGCGCACCCCGTCGTGTGGGTCGCTGCCGGTCCGGGCCGCGTCCTCTACGACGCGCTCGGCCACGACGTCCGCTCGTACGCGTTCCCGTCGCGGCGCGCGCTGCTGCGCCGTGAGGTCGCGTGGCTGCTCGACGCGTGATGCGCTGGTCCCCGTGACGCTGCGACTCATGTCCTACAACGTCAAGGGCCTGCAGCAGGACGGGCGGGCCGTGGCGGAGGTCGTGCGCGCCGAGCGGCCCGACGTCCTCGCCGTGCAGGAGCCGCCACGCGGCCCCCTCGGGTGGTGGCGGCTGCACCGGTTCGCGCGCCGCGCCGGGCTGCGGGTCGTCGTGGGCGGGCGCGGTGCGCGGACGACCGCGCTGCTCGCCGCCCCCGGGCTCCCCGTGACCCACGCGCACGCGCTGCCGTTGCCGTGGCAGACGGGCACCGTGCGCCGCGGCGTCGCGCTCGCGCGCGTCGGGGGCGTCGTCGTGGTGGCCGTGCACCTCTCGCTGGACCGTGCCGAACGGCTGCGGCACCTCGACGTGCTCGACGCGCACCTCGCGCGCGCGCAGCGCCCGCTGGTCCTGGTCGGTGACCTGAACGAGCAGCCGGGCGGCCCGACCTGGCAGCGGCTGCTCGGGTCGGGGACCGCGGGGGGTGTCGGGGGTGCCGCCGGTACCGCGGGGGCGCAGGCGGGGCTCGCGGGACTGCGCGACGCGGCGCCCGACG
>NZ_JAAXOY010000169.1 GCF_012396155.1 Cellulomonas septica
CGGACGGGCGGGCCGTCGACGGGCGGGTCGCGCGCGACGGGCTCGTCGAGAGCAGGGCTCGGCGCACGGTCACGCCCCCGCCACGTGCGACGCGCCGGGCAGCAGCGCGGCGGCGGGCTCGGAGTAGCCGACGCCGACGAGGCGGTCGTCCTCGTACCGCAGGGACGTCAGCGAGGCGAGGCTGCACTGGCGCCGGCGCGGGTCGTGCCACAGCCGGCGGTTCTCGAGCGCGAGGCGCGTGACCCACACGGGCAGCTGGTGGCTGACGAGCACGGCCTCGTGCCCCCGGGCCTGTCGGCGGGCGTCGGCCACCGCGGCGAGCATGCGGTCGACCTGCTCCTGGTAGGGCTCGCCCCACGACGGCTTGAACGGGTTGCGCAGGTAGGGCCAGTGCTCGGGGTGGCGCAGCGACCCGTCGCCGACGCCGAACGTCTTGCCCTGGAAGTGGTTGGCGGCCTCGATGAGCCGCTCGTCGACGCCGACGTCGAGGCCGAACGCGGCGGCGATGGGGGCGGCGGTCTCCTGCGCGCGCTGCAGCGGGGAGGCGATGACGGCGACGACGTCGTGCCGCGGCCGCGCGGGGCCGCCGGTCGTCACGGGCTCGCCCGCGAGCGCGTCGGCGACGGCGCGCGCCATGGCGTGCCCGCGCTCGGACAGGTGGTAGCCCGGCAGGCGCCCGTACAGCACGCCCGCGGGGTTGTGCACCTCGCCGTGGCGCAGCAGGTGGACGGTGGTGGCGACCATAGGGCTCAGTGTCGCAAACCTCGCTGTGTGCCCCGGACGGATCGGGACGTCAGGCGACGTGACACGGGACACCCGGGTCGTCGTCGCACCCGCCGACGATCCGGTCGGCGACCACCTGCATGGCGGCGCCGAGCGCGGCGAACTGCTCGGGCGTGAGGACGTCGACCAGGTGGTCGCGGACGGACTGCACGTGCTCGGGGGCCGCGTCGACGAGCCGCTTCCACCCCGCGTCGGTCATGGTCGCGTTGACGCCGCGCGCGTCCTCGGCGCAGGGCGCGCGCCGGACCAGGCCGGCGTCCTCCATGCGGCGGACGGTGTGCGTGAGGCGGCTGCGCGAGTGCACGATCCCGTCGGCCAGCTCGGACATGCGCATGGTGCGGCCGGGCTGCTCGGACAGGCGGACGAGGACCTCGTACTCGTGCGTCGACAGGCCGGTGCGCGCCTCGAGCTCGTGCTCGAGGACGGCGGTCAGGCGGGCGACGCCGGACCGGAACGACCGCCAGTGGGTCTGCTGCTCGGCCGTGAGCCAGCCGCCGCGCGGCGAGGGCTCGGTGGTGCTCATCACGATCTCCATCCCGGGACAGGTGTTGCGCTCTGCCGACAAGTGTAGTTCAATCGTCAACTAACGAGAGTAGTTGACCTTTCAACGACTGAGGAGCTCCGCATGACCGCCACCGCCACCGCCCTGCCCACCGGCCTCACCACCGGCGTCTGGGCCGTCGACGCCTCCCACACCGAGGCCTCCTTCACCGTCCGCCACGCGGGCATCTCCAAGGTGCGCGGGTCCGTCGCCGTCTCCGAGGGCACCATCACCGTCGGCGAGACCCTCGCGGACACCTCCGTCTCCGTCACGCTCGACCCGTCGACCGTCTCGACCGGTGACGCCAACCGCGACGGCCACCTCAAGTCGGGCGACTTCTTCGACGTCGAGAAGTTCGGCCAGTGGACCTTCGTCTCGACCGAGATCCGCGGCGCGGGCAGCGACTACGTCATCGTCGGCGACCTCACCATCCACGGCGTGACCCAGTCCGTCGAGCTCGCCACCGAGTTCAACGGCACCGCGGTCGACCCGTTCGGCAACACGCGCGCCGGGTTCGAGGCCACCGTCACGATCTCGCGCAAGGACTTCGGCCTGACCTGGAACGCGGCCCTCGAGGCCGGCGGCGTCCTGGTCGCCGACAAGGTCGTCATCGCGCTCGACGTCTCGGCCATCCGCCAGGGCTGAGCCCCCGTCCCGCACCCCGGGACCCCCGCACGGAGCCCCGCCACCCCACCCGGGTGAGCGGGGCTCCGTCGTGTGCGCGGCCGAGCGGCTCACGCCTCCCAGGTCCCCGTGCGGCGCTGGTCGTGGAACGCGAGGATCTGCAGCTCCGAGGCCACGTCGACGGCGCGCACGTCCACGTGGGCCGGCACGTGCAGGGCCCGCGGCGCGAACGTCAGGATGCCGACCACACCCGCCTCGACCAGCGCGTCGCACACCGCCTGCGCGCCGGCCGCCGGCGTCGCGATGACCCCGATCGACACCCCGTTCGCGCGGACCAGCGCGTGCAGGTCGTCGAACGGCTGCACCACCAGTCCCGCCACCGTCGTCCCCACGACCGCCGGGTCCGCGTCCACCAGCCCCACGACCGCGAAGCCCCGCTCCGCGAACCCCGAGTAGTTCGCGAGCGCGTGCCCCAGGTTGCCGACGCCGACGATCACGACGCGCCGCTGCGTCGTCAGGCCCAGCACCACCTCGACCTGCTCCGACAGGTGCGCCACGTCGTAGCCCACGCCGCGCCGCCCGTACGAGCCCAGGAACGACAGGTCCTTGCGGAGCTGCGCCGACCCCACGCCCGCGCGCGACGCGAGCTCGTCCGACGACGTCAGCACCGCCCCCTCGGCCGCGAGCGCGTGCAGCGCGCGCAGGTACCCGGGCAGCCGTGCCACCGTCGCGGGCGGCACCGTCCGCGCCCGTCCCCCGCCGGACGCCGCGGGCTCGCTCGCCGCGCCGCGCGTCCGGGGTGCCGTGCCATGCGTGTCCACGTCGACTCCCGCAAGCCGCAGACCGGCCGTCGGTCCGGCCGTCAGCACAGGTTAGGGCGTCGTGCGGGGACGGGAAAGGGCCCGCTCGAGGTGTCGCGCGTCGATCCGCCAGTAGCCCTGCGTCACGCCGTCGACCTGCACGACGGGGACGAGCTCGCCGAGCTCCGCGACCAGGTCGCGACCGTCGGCGGCGCCGCCCGGGGCGTCGACGTCCACCTCGACCCATCGCTCGCCCGCCCGCGCGCAGACGTCGGCGACCACCGCGCGCGCGTCCTCGCACAGATGGCACCCCGCCCGCCCGAACAGCACGACCCTCACGTCACCCACACCCCCACGCTAGGCGACCCGCCCCTCGTCCTCGGTCACGCCGCTCCTCGGCCTGCGCCGGGTGGTGGGGTGGGACACGAGTGGCGTGGGTCTCAGTACAGTGGCGGGGTGCGTCCGGTCCGCGATCCCTCTCCCGCCGCGCGCGCGATCGCGGAGGCCGGCGTCGCCGGAGCCCCCGCGGACGCCCCGGTCGTCGCTGCCGAGCCGGGCTCGGACGAGGTCCGGACGGGCGCGTTCTTCGACGTCGACAACACGATCATCCGCGGCGCGTCGTCGTTCCACCTGGCCGTCGGCCTGTACCGGCGCGGGTTCTTCCGCAAGCGCGACATCGTGCGGTTCGGCGTGCACCAGGCCCGCTACCTCGCCTTCGGCGAGAACAAGCAGCAGATCGACGAGGTCCGCTCGCGCGCGCTCGAGATCATGCGTGGGCACTCGGTCGCCGAGGTGACCGCGATCGCCGAGGACGTCTACGACGAGGTCCTCTGCCTGCGCATCTACCCGGGCACGCAGCGGCTGCTCGACGACCACATCGCCGCCGGGCACGAGGTCTGGCTGGTGACCGCGACGCCCGTCGAGATCGGCGAGGTCATCGCGCGGCGCCTCGGCGTCACCGGTGCGCTCGGGACCGTCGCGGAGCACGACGACGGGTTCTACACCGGGCGGCTCGTCGGGGACCTGCTGCACGGGCAGGCGAAGGCCGACGCGGTGCGCGCGCTCGCCGAGCGGGACGGCATCGACCTCGGCGAGTCGTACGCGTACGGCGACTCGACGAACGACGTCGCGATCCTGTCCGAGGTCGGCCACCCGTGCGCGATCAACCCGGACCGCCGCCTGCGCCGGCACGCGGCGTCGGTCGGCTGGCCGGTGCGCGAGTTCCGCAGCAGCCGCGGCCGGACCGCGCGCCGCAGCATCAACGCCGCGAGCCTCGCGGGCCTCGCGTGGGCGCTCGGGCTGGTCGTCCGCGCGGTCCGCCGCTCGCTGCGCGGCGGTTCCTGACCGCGCGTCGGACCTCTCGCCGGACCGGCCGTCGGACCGGTGCGGGGCACGACCGTCGGCGTCCTTATGCTGGCGCGCATGCCCGTGCGCCCCGCCACGACCGACGACGTCGACGCGCTCGCCGCGCTCGCGGCGGTCACCTTCCCGCTCGCCTGCCCGCCCGGGTCGACGGCCGCCGACCAGCAGGAGTTCATCGCGGCGGTCCTGTCGCCCGAGCGGTTCGCGGGGTACGTCGTGGACCCGACGCGCGCGGTGCTCGTCGCCGACGAGGGCGGGACGCTGACCGGGTACACGATGCTGGTCGACGGCGAGCCGGCGGACGACGACGTCCGCACCGCGCTCACGGTCCGCCCCACGATCGAGCTGTCCAAGTGCTACGTCCACCCCGACCACCACGGCGCCGGGGTCGCGCACACGCTCATGGCCGCCTCGGTCGACGAGGGCCGTCGCCGCGGGGCCGCCGGCATGTGGCTCGGCGTCAACCAGCAGAACGCCCGGGCGCGCGCGTTCTACGAGCGGTCCGGGTTCGCCGTCGTCGGCACGAAGCACTTCACCGTCGGGTCGCGCGTCGAGGACGACTACGTGCTGGAGCGCGCGCTCTGACGGCGGCTCGCCCCCGCGCGACGGTCACGCACCCCGCGCCCTGACGACGGCACGCCCCTAGCCTGGGGCGATGGCACAGGTCAGGCAGGTCCAGGTCACGTTCGACTGCGCCGAGCCGGAGCGGGTCGCCCGGTTCTGGTGCGAGGTGCTCGGGTACGTCGTCCCCCCGCCGCCCGCGGGCTTCGAGTCGTGGGACGCGTTCGTCGAGTCGCTGCCGCCCGAGCGCCGGGACTCGGCGTTCGCGGTCGTCGACCCGACGGGTGCCGGGCCCCGGCTGTTCTTCCAGAAGGTGCCCGAGGGCAAGGTCGTGAAGAACCGCGTGCACCTCGACGTGCGCGTCGGGACGGGCCTGGTCGGCGACGAGCGGGTCGCGGCGCTCGAGGCGGAGTGCGACCGGCTCACGGCGCTCGGCGGGCGGAAGGTCCGGCTCATGCGCGCCGACGGGTTCGACGAGTCGTGCCTGGTGATGCAGGACGTCGAGGGCAACGAGTTCTGCCTCGACTGACACGCGACGCCGGGCGATGAGTTCGGGCACGCCCGCCGGTCCTTCCTCGTGACGACCACCTCGCCGAGCACCGGGAGACGCCATGACGAGCACGCAGGACGCGACCACCGGGACGGGCCGCCCGCCCGTCGTCGACCGGGACACCTGGCAGGCCGCGCGCGACGCGCTGCTGGTCCGCGAGAAGGCGCACACGCACGCGGCCGACGCGCTCGCCGCGGAGCGCCGGCGGCTGCCGATGGTGGAGATCGACGAGACGGTCGAGGTGGTCGGCGCGGACGGCCCGGTGCCGTTCGTCGACCTGTTCCAGGGCCGTGACGAGCTGCTCGTCTACCAGCACATGTGGCACGACGGCGCGCCCTTCCAGGGCCAGTGCGAGGGCTGCACGGTCTCGGCGTGGGCGCTGCGCGACACGGTGTACCTGCGGGCGCGCGGCGTCGCGTTCGCGGTGCTGACCGAGGGCCCGTGGGAGGAGGTCCGGCCGTTCCTCGAGTTCATGGGCTACACCGAGCCCTGGTACTCGGTGCGCGGGGTCGCGTGGCCGGTCGGCGAGGACATGGGCCGGATCACGTGCTTCCTGCGCGACGGCGGCCGCGTGTTCCTCACCTACGCGACGACGGGCCGCGGCACCGAGGTCGCGAACCCGGCGTTCGCGCTGCTCGACCTGACCCCGTACGGCCGGCGCGAGGCCTGGCAGGACACGCCCGACGGCTGGCCCGAGGGCAACGGGCCGTGCTGGTACTGGCGGACGACGGCCGACGGCCGACAGGACTGGGACGCGAGCCGGCCGACCCCGCAGTGGACGCGCC
>NZ_JAAXOY010000017.1 GCF_012396155.1 Cellulomonas septica
GTCGGGTTGGCGTCGTTGAGCAGCAGGCGTGGCCGGTCGCTGCCGCCGTCGTCGAACGCGCCGAGCAGCGCGCCCCACGCGTCGTCGACCTCGGCGGCGACCGTCCGGACCTCGCGCCGGTCCTGCGCGGCGTCGTCCTCGACCAGCAGCGCCGGGAGCGTCGCGGGGGCGTAGGACCGCAGCTCGACGTCCACCTGGACCGCGTCGAGCACCGCACGCACCTCGTCGAGCGCGGGCGCGACCTCCCGGGCGCGCTCCTCCCCGACGAACCGCACGTGCCCCTCGACATCGGTCGGCGTCACGCGCTCGACGACCGCGTCCGGCCGGACGTCGACCAGCCGGTGCACGAGCGCGAGGTCGAACGTGTACCCGCCGTTGACGACCGCGACGCCCTGCGCGGCGAGCACCGCACCGACCTGCCGGAAGTCGTCGATCGACTGCGTGACGCGCACGACGTCCGTCGTGGCCAGCAGCTCGGGCAGCGTCGTGACGCCCTGGTTCGTCTCGAACGGCAGCAGCGGCAGGACGATGCGCAGCAGCTCGTCGTCGTGCAGCGCGAGGGCCTTCACCGCCGTGTCGTGCAACGACAGGAACTCGCGCAGGCGGTGCGGCTGGGTCGCCGCCAGACGCACGAGCCACGCGCGCACCTGCTCGCCGATCGAGGTGCGGACGTGCTCCAGCAGGTCGTCGTCGACGAGCCCCTCGCGGTCCGCCGTCGGCCGCAGCAGCTCCGCGTCGACCGCGCACCGCACGAAGAACGCCCACTCCGGCACGAGGTCCGGCACCTGGTCGGACAGGAGCATGCCCTTGAGGTGGACGCGGTGGCGCCCGTGCCGCGCGCTCGACGAGCGCTGGCCGGCGATCACCGCGACGCCGTCGAGCCCGGCCTCGGGCACGCGGATCGGGAGCACGTGGAACGGCGTCCCGCCGAGCTCGGTCTCCGCGAGCCGCACGCACGCGTCGCGGCGCCGCTCGGGGTCGGTCTCGCGCCACGGCGGGGTCCGGTTGCTCACCTCGACGTCACCGTCGGGCGTGCGGACGACCACGCGGTGCGGCAGGTACGCGCCGTAGTTCCGGGCGAGCTCGACGACGCTCGCGCTGCTCAGCAGGTGCTCCGACCCGCGTCGCGGTGCCAGGGCGACGCACGTGCCGGGACCGCCGTCGAGCCACGCGGCGCGCTCGTCCGGCGCGGACGACGCGGGCGTCCACGGCGCCAGCCGGTACGTCCCGTCCGCCTCGCCGACCCACCGGACCGGCGGCTCGTCGCCGCGGTCGCCGCGGCGCGACACCACCTCGATCGCGTCCGTGACCATGAAGCACGACAGCAGGCCGATGCCGAACCGGCCCAGCAGGTCGGACCGCGCCAGGCCGAGCTCGTCGCGCTTGCTCGACCGGCCGATCGTCGCGAGGAAGGTGCGCACGTCGTCCTCGTCGAGCCCGACCCCCGAGTCCATCGCGTGCAGCCGCCCGTCGCCGGACACGTCGGCCGGGACCAGCAGCAGCGCCGGACGGTCGTCGCGCGCACCGCGGACCGTCACGGCGTCGACCGCGTTCTGGACGACCTCGCGCACGTACACGCGCGGGCCGGAGTAGAGGTGGTGGCTCAGCAGCTCGACGACGCCACGCAGGTCGACCTGGAAGGCGCTCTGCGTCGTCGTCCCGCTCGTCCCGTCGTCAGGCACCCGTGCACTGTAGGTGCCAACCCCGGCCCGCCGGGCGGGTTCGGGCGCTCCCGACGGATCCGCGAGACGGCGACATCGGCACGGCAGCGAGGCATCGATGTCGCGCTCTCGGGGCGTTGTCGCGTCCTCGGGGCGGAGGATGTTCCCCCGAGTCGGGGAATCACCTGCCCTCCGGGCCCGAACGCGGCGCGGTCGTCGCACCGCACGGTTAGGCTCCCCGGAGTCCCGACGCCCACCGCCCCCGGACGCGGCGTCGACCTCCGCCTGCGCGCGCACGCGCGCGCCCGTCAGACAGGGGAACCGTGGCCGTCCTCACCGCGGACAAGCGCGTCCTGCACGCCGACCTCCAGGGCGACACCGTCCGGGCCGCGTCCGGCTCGATGGTCGCCTACACCGGCAAGGTCGAGTTCAAGTCGGCCGGCATGGGAGGCGGCGGCGGGTTCCGCGCCGCGCTCAAGCAGCGCGTCGCCGGCGAGTCGATCTCCCTCATGACGTGCAGCGGCGCGGGTCGCGTCTACCTCGCGCAGGACGCGATGGACGTGACCGTCGTGCAGCTCCAGAACGACCGGCTGACCGTCGAGTCCGACCACATCCTCGCGGTCACCGACGGGCTCCAGCTCGACGTGCAGTTCGCGGGCCTCCGAGGCATGACGAGCGGGCAGGGCCTCGCCACGACGACCGTCACCGGCACCGGGCAGGTCGCGATCATGTCCGAGGGCCCGCTGATCGCCCTCGCCGTCACGCCCGGCGAGCCGCTCGTCGTCGACCCCGACGTCTACGTCGCGGGCACCGGGCAGACGCAGATGAGCCTCGTGTCGGGCGTCTCCTGGCGGTCGGTCATCGGCGAGGACGGCGGCGAGCCGTTCTCCCTGCGGTTCGAGGGCAACGGCACCGTCTACATCCAGCCGGCCGAGCGCTGAGAGGGCGACGACGATGGCGTTCGAGAAGGTCAACAGCAAGGTCGTCCGCATCCCCGTGACGACGCAGAACCCGGTGCTCGCGCGCCGCGGCGCGATGCTCGGGTACGAGGGCAACGTGTCCTTCCGCCCGATCAGCGGCCAGGGTCAGGGCGTCGGCGGCTTCGTCGGGGCCGCGATGTCCGGCGAGTCCAACCCGATGATGGCCACCGAGGGCAACGGCTCGGTCCTGTACGGGTTCCGCGGCCTGCACGTGACGGTCGTCGACCTCACCGGCGACTCGCTCACGGTCGAGGCGGACCGGCTGCTCGCGCACGACGCGCACCTCCAGACCAGCGTCGAGTTCATCGGCCAGGGCGGCATCCGCTCCGCGGTCCGCGGCGCCATGACGGGGCAGGGCCTGTTCACCACGCGCGTCTCCGGGCACGGGTCCGTCGCGCTGCTGTCGCACGGCGGCACCTTCCCGCTGCAGCTCAACGGCGAGGTCGTCGGCGTCGACCCGCAGGCGTACGTGGGCCACACCGGCGCCCTGAACGTCGACCTCAAGGCCAGCGTCGGCCTGCGCGACCTCGTCGGCCGCGGCTCCGGCGAGGCGTTCCAGCTCCACGTGTCGGGTCACGGCACGGTCTACGTCCAGGCGTCCGAGGAGAAGTTCTGATGATCAGCGGGATCGACACCACGGTCTACGACGCCCGGACCCTGCCGGCGAACGACAACGTCAACGCGTACTCGTTCTCGATCGACCTGAACGGCGAGTGGTTCACGTCGAAGGGCGCGATGATCGCGTACTACGGCAACATCGACTTCTCCGCCGTGAGCGCCTACGCGTCGCGCGCGTCGTGGGTCGCCGCCCGGTTCGCGTCGCCGCTGTACGCGCAGGAGTGGGTCGTCGCGAGCGGTCGCGGCAAGCTCGTCATCGGCGACCGCGGCAACGACATCAACTCGTACGACCTGGGCGACGGCAACCTCACGATCAAGCAGACCAACCTGCTGGCGTTCGAGACGGGCCTCGAGCTCAAGCAGTCGATCGTGCCCGGCTTCGTCACGCTCATCGGCACCGGCAAGTTCCTCGCGTCGTCGAACGGCCCGGTGATCTTCGTCGAGCCGCCGTTCCGCGCCGACCCCGAGGCGCTGCTCGGCTGGGCCGACTGCCCGTCGCCGAGCCACCACTACGACTACAACTGGATGGCGCACTCGCTCGTCGCCGGCGTCCAGATGATGTTCGGCCGCGAGTCCGGCGAGGAGCGGCAGTACGACTTCACGGGCAAGGGCACCGTGCTGCTCCAGTCGTCCGAGGTGCAGCGGCACGACCCCGCGCTGCTGCGGATCGTCGAGGCGCAGACCCAGATGCTCGACGCCCACTCCGCCGGCCAGCTCGGCCACAAGCTCGTCGCCCGCTCGCAGCAGGCCTGACGTCCGCTGCGCGCGGCCCGCCCTCGGCTGCGTCACCGCAGGACGCGCGTCGTTGCGCCGCGCGCGCGTTCTTCGACGACGCACGGTCTCCACGCGGGTGCGCGGGTCTAGGGTGGGCGGCGCAGTCCGGCCAGGTTGAGGAGGAAGACCGTGCCGCGGGTGACCAGTGCCGACGTGGCCCGGGAGAGCGGCGTCTCGCGCACCACGGTGAGCTACGTGCTCAACGCCAAGGACGGCGTCGTCATCACCGACGCGACCCGGCAGCGCGTCCTCGACGCGGCGGCGCGGCTCGGCTACACCCCGTCGGCGGCGGCCCGGACCCTGCGCTCGGGCCGGTCCGACCTCGTGCTGGTCGTGCTGCCGGACTGGACCGTCGGGCCCGTCATCGACACCCTCATCGACCACCTCACGACGACGCTCGCCGACCACGGCCTGTCCGTCCTGGTGCACAGCGGGCGCGGCAAGGGGTCGCTCGCCGACCTGTGGCGCGCGGTGACGCCGTGCGCGGTGCTCGGCCTCGCGCCGTTCGCCGACGAGGACACCTACGCGATGCGCCGGGCGGGCATCCCCGTCGTCGGCACCGCGCTCGACGAGGACCCGCACCCCGAGATCTTCTCCGTCCCGCAGACCAACATCGGCGCGCTCCAGGTCGACCACCTGGTCGAGCGGGGGCACCGGGCTCTCGCGTACGCGGCACCGGCGGACGACCGGCTCGCGGCCTTCGCGGACCGCCGGCTCGCGGGCGTCCGCGCGGCGTGCGAGGACCACGGACTGCCCGCCCCGCGCGTCGCGGCCGTGGGGCTGGACGTCGAGTCGGCGACCGCGGCCGTGCAGGCGTGGCGGTCCGGCGACGAGCCCGTGACGGCGGTCGCCGCGTACAACGACGAGGTCGCCCTGGCGGTGCTCGCCGGGCTGCGCGCCGAACGGTTGCGCGTGCCCGACGACGTCGCCGTGATCGGCGTCGACGACATCCCGACCGCGAAGCTCGCCGCGCCGCCGCTCACCACGATCTGGCAGGCCATCGACGCGCAGGCGTCCTACCTGGCCGCGTCCGTGCTCGCGGCGCTCGACCCGGCGGTCCGGCCGCCGTCCCAGACGAGCGACGTCTTCCACGTCGTCGCACGCGAGTCCACCTGACCCCGGCCGTCGAGGTCGACGTCGCGTCGTCGTGTCGCGGTCGGACGTCCCCACGACGCGACGGCGAGCAGTCCTGACACGCCGAGGGCGCACCCGCCGGTGTGGAGCCCGGCGGGTGCGCCCTGTCGTCGGTCGGCCTACTGGAACGTGAACCAGTTGACGTTGACGAAGTCGGCCGGCTGACCGGACTCGAACGTCAGGTAGACCGTGTGGGTGCCGGTCACGCCCGCGATGTTCGTCGGGACCGTCTTCCACGTCTGCCAGCCGCCCGTGCTGCCGATCGCGAAGCTGCCGACGGGCTGCGCGGTGAGGCTGTCGAGCCGCACGACCACGAGCCCACTGACCCCGGCGGCTGCGCCGGACGCGACGCGCGCGCTGAACTGCGTGCGGGCCGTGGAGCCGAAGCGGACGTTGTCGAAGCGCAGGTGGTCGCCGTTGCCGATCCACGCGACGTTGAGGCCGCCGTCGGTGTCGGACGTCGCCTCGGTGGCGGTGCCCGACTGGCCGTTGAACGCCTCGGCCTGGATGCGGGACGTCGCGTCGACGCCCGTGCCCGTGCCGGCCGACGTCGTGACCGACACCGAGCCGCTGGTGGCGGACCGGTTGCCGGCCGCGTCGTAGGCGCGGACCGCGAACGTGTACGCCGTGGACGCGGAGAGGCCGGACGCGGTGTACGTCGTGCCGGTCGTCGAGCCGACGACCGTGCCGTTGCGCAGCACCTCGTACCCGGTCACCCCGACGTTGTCCGTCGAGGCCGACCACGCCAGGGTCGTCGACGACGAGGTCGTGCCCGACGCGGCGAGGCCGCTCGGCGTCGACGGTGCGGTGGTGTCGCTCCCGGTGCCGGACGGCGTCGAGACGCTGATCGAGGTGCTCGACGACGACCGGTTGCCGGCCGCGTCGTACGCCCGGACGGCGAACGTGTACGTCGTGCCGGCGGACAGCCCGGACGCCGAGTACGTCGTGCCGGACGTCGAGCCGACGACGGTCCCGTTGCGCAGCACCTCGTACCCGGTCACGCCGACGTTGTCGGTCGACGCGGACCACGAGAGCGACGTCGACGACGACGTCGTCCCCGACGCGCTCAGCCCCGACGGGGTCGAGGGCGCCGTGGTGTCACCGCCGGTCGAGCCGCCCGTCGTCGACGCGACGGACCGCGCCGGCACGGACAGCGTGACCCCGTTGGAGAAGGTCACGGTGATCGCCGAGCTGCCCATGTTGGCGGCCTGGTAGGTGCGCGTGCCGTTCTTGACGAAGACCGCGTGCAGCGGGGTGTTCGCCGTGACGGACCGGTCGACGGTGCCGAGCACGGACAGGTTCTTCAGCCAGTAGAACGTGTGCGCCCGGGACTCGCCCTCCTCGACGGTGTACGAGCCGGCCTGCGACCGGAACTCCGACAGCGCGGTGGGGGCGTCGGCCAGCGCCTGGAACTCCCAGATGATGTCCTTCCACACCGTCGCCTTGCCGCCGTTGTTGCGTTCGAGCTCGGTGAGGTTCCGGCCGATGTACGACGAGTTGTAGCCGAGGTAGAGGTGACCCGCGGTGCTGGGCAGCAGGTTGATGCCCTGGATCATCTCGGGCTCGGCGGAGAACCACGTCGAGTACGCGCCACCGTCGCCCCACACCATGCCGACCGTGGAGTGCCCGAAGGAGGCCGGGAACGCCTCGTCGTCGGTGTCGAACCAGTAGTTCTCGATGGCCGACGCCTGCGTCGTGTAGAGGTAGATGCCGAGGTCACGGACCGTCTTGTTGCCTGTCGCCTGACCCCACTGGATGAGCCCGCTGGCGAAGTTCATGCCCTCGGACGACGACTCCTGGTTGTTGCCCGCGCCGAACGCGCCGTGCCCGGAGGCCCAGTCGTGGCCGGCGTAGATGTCGAAGTCGCGCAGGAACGGGAACCGGGTGTCGCTGCGGTCCCAGTTGGCCGCGTCCTTGATGACGGTGTTGACCATGCCGCCGTACGCGGAGTCCGCGGCCCACGACGGGTCGAACTGCGCGACGTTGGCGGCCGCGACGACGTAGTAGCCGTAGTGGAAGTGGTGGTCGTTGAGGTCGGTGTCCGAGCCGTACGACGCGGGGTAGCCGATGAGCGTGCCCCACGACGGGTTGTACCAGAACGCCCGCTGCGTCTCGCCGGACGACGCGGTCATCCAGTCGGTGAGGCGCGTCTTGACCGAGGCGAGCAGCTCGTCGCGCGCGGTGGTGTTGCCCGTGAGGTTGGCGATCTGGATGACCTGCGCGGCCCGGCCGAACGCCTTGCCCGTCCAGTAGGTGTCCTCGCCGAAGCCCGCGAACGGGTCGGTTGCGGCGACCTGGTCGACGTAGCCGTTGAGCTGGGTCGCGTCGGCCGAGCCGGGCGTGAAGCCCGTGGCCGCGAGCTGCGGGAGCACGCCGTTGAACGCGGTGACCGTCTGGAACTGCGACGAGCCGATGACGACGCGCATCGGGCCGCGCGGCGAGACGTAGGCGTAGCTGCTCGGGGTGACGCCCGCGAGCTGGTCACGCTGGTGCGGGTAGAGCGCGTACACCGTGCCCGTCGCCGACCCCTGCTTCGCGGTCGTGGTGAACGCGTAGGTCGCCGTCATGCGCGCGGTCGACTCGTCGTACGACCACGACACCTTGGTGCCGGTCACGTGGTTGTGCGCGTACGTCGCGTACGCGTTGAGCGCGGCCACCTTGTCGGCGGTGCTGGTCCCCGACCCGGTCGGCAGGACCGCGACGGAGAAGAAGTCCTTGCCGTTCAGCGACGAGCTGATCGACGACCCGGAGATGTTCCACGTGGAACCAGACGGCGCGAACGCCGCGTAGTCGTGGCCGTTGACCGTGAAGCCCAGCGCCGCGTTGGTGTTGCTCCACACGGTCGGCGTGCCCGTGGTCGTCAGGGTCGCGTTGCCGCCGGTCTTCGTCGCGTAGACGAACGGCAGGCCGTGCCCGAACGTCGTGCGCAGGCTGCTCGAGCCGTTCGTCCAGAGCTCGCTGACGGTCCAGTCGGAGTAGCCGTCGACCTTGCCGTCCGACGACAGGCCCGCGACGCCGAGCCGGAAGTCCTCGGCGTAGGAGTAGTGGTACTCGCTCACGCCCGTCGACGTGCCGGAGACGCTCGGCGTCGTCGGGTAGCTCACGCCCAGGCCGTTCGTGAACGCCTTGAACGTCAGCGGGTGCGCGACGAGGTTCTCGGAGATCGCGTTGCAGTCGAACTTGCGCCACAGCAGCGACGTCCACCAGTCGTTCGTCGGGATCGCCCCCGCCGGGAAGTTCGACGTGACGTGCGCACGCGGGTTGGTGACCGGGGTGCCGTTGCACTCCGTGGGCACCGCGCCCCCGCTGGGCGTCCCCTCGGCGTAGCTGCCCGAGCCCACCGCGACGGCGGCGGCGCGCGGGACGGGCAGGAACAGCGCCTGGACGAGGTACGCCACCAGGGCGCCGACCACGATCATCGCCACGAGGGCGCGCCGGTCGACGGCTCGCGCCCTCACCGGCAGGGGATGGGATGACATCCGACGGTCTCCGTTTCTCGGGTCGGGTGCCGGGCGACGGTCGTCGTCGACGGTCGTGCGGCACCGAGGGCGGCGCGGGCGTCGGGGGACGTGCGCGCCGGGCGTGCTGGTCTCACCGGCGTCGCGCGGGGCGGCGCCGGTGCGGGGCGGGTGCCGGTCGTCGGCCCGGTGCGGTGCGACGTCCCTGTCGCAGCGCGGACCGTGCCTCGTGGCCGGCGTGGTGCGGGCGGCTCGTGACCGCCGTGGTGCAGTCCGTCGCCGGCGCACGGCCTCGTCTCTGAGGCCTGGTCACGGTCGTTGACTCGTGTCACCGGCGTTGAGCGTCAAGGCTGCTGGCGGCGGAGGACAAAGTCAAGCGGAAGGAGGAAGTCGTCCCCGGACGAGGGACACCGCCCGCACCCGTCCCGCGCACGCCCGTCACCCGCGTGCACGCGCGGCAGGCCCGGCTCCGACCCGACGGAAGCGGCCGCCGCGACCCGCGTGCGACTCGACCGCTGAAGCTCGCGTCCTGGCGCGGTTACCGACCGGCGCGTCAGGCGGTGTACTCGAACAGGACCGTCCCCGCGCCGTCACGCACGACGGCCCGGTGCCCGTCGGTCACGTCGATCTCGACGTGCAGCGCCTCGTCGCCCGCGCGCGCCGTGTAGACGTAGCGCGTGTTGGTCAGCGACGTCGCCGTGGTCGTCGCCCGGACCAGCCACGGGTGCCGACGCCGCAGCCCGATGAGCTCCTGGTGCCGGAGGAACGTGTCGGCGCCCCACGCCGCGAGGTCGTCCGGCGACGCCGGCATCGACGGGCGCACGTCGTCGTCGCCGCCCAGCCGTTCCTCCTTGACGCCCGTGTACCCCTGCTCGTCGCCGTAGTAGACGGACGGGACACCGCCGACGGTCATGAGGACCACGAGCGCCAGCACGGCATCCTCCGGACCGACGGTTGACGCGATCCGGCTGACGTCGTGGTTGCCCACGAACGTGCTGGTCAGGACGCTGTCGAGGATCTCGGCGTGCCGCTGCAGCGCCCAGTCGAGCTCGTAGAAGTTGCCGTCGACGAGGCTGCTCCAGATCGCCTTCCACAGCTCGTACTGCGTGACCGAGTCGAACGTCGCCGCCTGCGCGATCGCGGCGTAGTCGCCGTGGATGACCTCGCCGACGAACCACGCGTCGGGGTGCGACTCGCGTACGCGCGGCAGCACCTGCGCCCAGAACTCCGTCGGCACCGCGTACGCCGCGTCGAGCCGCCAGCCGTCGATCCCGCGGTCGAGCCACGTCGTCATCACGCGGGCGACGAGGTCGACGACCCGCGGCGACGCGTGGTTCAGCGCGACGAGCGACCCGTGGCCCTCGAAGTCGCCGAGGCGGGGGTTCGCGGGGTCGGACCAGTCGACGCGGAGCACGTCCGCGAGCGGACCGTCGGGACCCCCCTCGAGCACCTCGCGCACCCACGGGTGACCAGCGCCGACGTGGTTGAACACGCCGTCGAGCACGATGCGCAGCCCGCGCTCACGGCAGGCCGCGACGAGGTGGTCGAGGTCCGCCTCGTCTCCCAGGCGCGGGTCGATCCGGAAGTGGTCGAGCGTGTCGTACCCGTGCGACTCCGACGCGAACACCGGCCCGAGCAGCAGCCCCGACGTGCCGAGCTCGACCGCGTAGTCGAGCCACGCCTCGAGGTGGCGCAGCCGGTGCGCCGCGTCGTGCTCGGTCCGGATCGGCGCCCCCGTGAACCCCAGCGGGTAGACGTGCCACCAGATGCAGTGCTCGACCCAGCCCATGCCCCTCCTCAGCCGACGCGTGCCGTCGGACCGACCGTACGTGCCCGCGCGCGCAGCGCCCACCAGACGACCCCGCCCGCCGTCAGGCCGAGCCCGAGCAGGCCGAGGACGATCGTGAGGAAGACGCCCCCGATCGTGCCGAACACCCCCAGCAGGAACGACGACGTGCGCTGCCCCTCCGCGACCACCGCGAGCGCGCCGTCGCTCGGCGAGCCCGGCACGACGACCGTGTGCTCGCCCGCGGCCGTCACCGTGAACGCCGCCACGTTGAACGCCCGCCGGTCGCCGCGCTGCGCGTTGATGCTGACACCCGGTGCGTCGTCGACCTCCACCGGCGACCCGTCCGGGCCGACGACGCGCACGTCCGCGTCGAGGCCCGTGTGCGCGTCGACGTCGTCGACCACGAGGAACACGTCGTACCGGCCGGGCGCGAGGTCCACGTCGACCGCCCCCGGGACGTCGGTCCACGCCACCGCCGAGGGTCCCGCGTCGCCCTGCGCGTCGATCACGCCGAGCGGCAGCAGCGACAGGAACGTGCGCGCGACGACGACCGCGGCGACTATCGCGCCGACGAGCAGCAGCGCGCCCGCCGACGTCAGGACGACAGGGCCGACGAGCGAGCGGCGCGGGGTCGTGGAGGTCGACGGGGAGGGCGGCGGGTACGAGGCGTCCACGGTCGCTGGACGTTACTCCGCACCCGGCACGCGCGGGCGGACGACGTGGGGGCGGACGGTGCGCGGGCGGACGACGTCCGGGCGGACGGCGCGCCGGCGGACGGCGCGCGGGACGAGGCGGAGCCCCGAGGGTCCACGTGCAGGACTCTCGGGGCTCCACCCTGGTCGGCCGGTCAGCAGGCCATTCGGTCAGGCGGCCAGCCGGCCAGCAGTCAGTCGGTCAGTCCGTCAGCCGGTCAGCCGGCGAACGTCTGGAACTCCGCGATGCGCGGTGTGCCCGACGCGCTCACGATCTCCAGCGTCACCTTCTTGAGCGACGTCGACGAGAAGGACACGACGCCGGGTGCGCCGCTGCCGGACGCGAGCGTCGAGCCGGTGTCGGCGTTGAGGATCTTCCAGGAGCCGATCGAGCCGCCGCCCGACGCCTGGAAGATGTTGACCTTCGAGATCGTCTTCGCCGAGCCCCACTTCACCGAGATCTTCCCGGTGGAGCCGGAGGGCGACCAGTAGGTGCTGGTCGAGCCGTCGACGACGTTGCCGTAGCTCGTGCCGCTGGCCTTGCTCGACCCGTCCGCGCCGGCGCCGATGCTGAGGTTGGTGCCGCTCGGCGTGGTCGGGTTGGACGTGGGCGTCGGGTTCGACGTCTGGGTCGGCGTCGGGTTGGACGTCTGCGTCGGCGTGGGGCTGGGGGTCGTCGGCGTGCAGGAGCCGTTCGACGTCTTCAGGCCCTTGTTGGCGCCGGCCGTCGCCGACACGACGCTCGGGACGCAGGACGCGCCGTCGAGGGTGTAGGAGTACGGCACGGAGACGGTCGTCGTGGAGGCCATGCTCGGGCCCGCGGGGTAGGTGTCCGAGCCGCTCGAGGACCAGGTCACGTTGTCCAGGATGTTCCCGGAGGTCTGCCAGGTGCCCCGCTCCGAGGTGTAGAACGTGCCGAGCACGTCCTTCGAGTCCTCGAAGTAGTTGTTCTCGACCTTCGCCTTGGCGCCCGCACGGGAGTTGATCCCGGACTCGTGCAGGTTGACGTAGTGGTTGTTGTAGATGTGCGCGACGCCGCCGCGCAGCAGCGGGGTGCGCGAGTCGATGTTCGAGTACAGGTTGTGGTGGAACGTGATGTTGCCGCTGCCGGTGTCGCTCTCGCTCGACCCGATGAGGCCGCCGCGGCCCGAGTTGCGCAGGATGCTGTACGACAGCGTCACGTTCTCGACGTCGTTCTTGAGGTCGAACAGGCCGTCGTAGCCCTCGGACTCGCCGCCCGACGCCTCGAGCGTCACGTGGTCGACCCAGACGTTGCGGACGGTGCTCTCCATGCCGATGGCGTCGCCGCCGTTGGACGTGGGCGAGCCCGACTTCTTGACGTTCTTGACCGTCACGTTCTGGATGATGATGTTGCTCGAGTCCCGGATGTGGATCCCGATCTGGTCGAACGTGGCGCCGCCGCCCACGCCCTCGAGCGTCACGTTGCTGATGCCCTTGAGCTCGATGACACCCGAGGCGGTGCTGCACCCGGAGCCGGACACCTGCGACGTGTTGCCGACGGTGATCGTGCCCTCGACCTGGATGGTGATCGGGGTCGTCTTGCTCGAGCGGCTGCACAGCGCCTGGTGGATCGCGGTGCCCGTGCTGGCCTTGACGGTCGTGCCGCCGGCGCCGCCGGTCGTCCCGCCGTTCGTCGCCGCGAAGCCGTTGGCGGTGCCCGTGACCGCGACGGCGCCGGGGGCAACCAGGGCGGTCAGGCCGATCGTGGCAGCCAGGGCCGTCGTGGCTCCTGCTGCGAGAAGTCGCACTGCGACTGGTCGGTTCATCGTTGCCTCTCACCTCGTCATCGAAGGGGCAGTGCCGTGGTGCGTCCCGCGCGCCGTCGAGGGCGCTGCGCCGCGTCGTCGCGGGTTCTGCAGACGTCACCCACACCGTGTGAGTAACCGGTTTCTCGATCGTAGGACAGCGGTTTCCGAAGACTCAACGGCTAAACGTTTCGCGCTCCGAAAAGGCAGCTGACCTGCAGCGATGCGCGCTATGTGCGGCGGATCCGGCCGCTTCTCACCACGCGGGACGTCTGCGTCGACCTCTGGACACGCCGCAGGACGCGGGGGACAGTGCGCGCTCCCGACAGGAGGTCACCGATGAGCACCGAGTTCCTCTGGTACATCCCCAACCAGGTCGCGCCCGGTCATCGCGGCGAGCCCGTGTCCGCCGACCACAACAGCCTCGACACGCTCACCGAGCAGGCCGTCGCGCTCGAGCAGCACGGCTGGACGGGAGCGCTGCTCGGCACCGGGTGGGGACGGCCCGACACCTTCACCGTCGCCGCCGCGCTCGCCGCGCGCACCACCACGTTCGAGCCGCTCGTCGCCGTCCGCCCCGGCTACTGGCGCCCCGCGCACTTCGCGTCCGCCGCCGCGACCCTCGACCACCTCACGGGCGGCCGCGTGCGCGTCAACGTCGTCTCCGGCAAGGACGACCTCGCCGCGTACGGCGACACGGACGGCGACCAGGCCGACCGCTACGCCCGCACGCGCGAGTTCCTCCAGCTCGTCCGGCTCCTCTGGACGCAGGATCACGTCGACTTCCACGGCGAGCACTTCCAGGTCACCGGGTCGACGGTGCTGCCCCGCATCGAACCGCGCGGCGACCGCCGGCACCCCACCCTCTACTTCGGCGGTGCGTCCGCGGCCGCCGAGCGGGTCGCCGCCACCGAGGCCGACGTCCAGCTGTTCTGGGGCGAGCCGCTCGCGGGCGTCGAGGAGCGCATCGACCGCCTCCGGACCCTCGAGCAGAGGCTCGGTCGTGCGCACGCGCCGCTGCAGTTCGGGCTGCGCGTCACGACGTTCGTCCGCGACACCACCGAGCAGGCGTGGGCCGACGCCGAGGCGAAGGTCGCCGAGCTCGCCCGCACGCGCGGCTCCCTCCCCGTCGACCCGCACCGCGGCACCGCCGTCGGGCAGCAGCGCCTGCTCGACCTCGCCGACCGGGGCGACGTGCTCGACGACAACCTCTACACAGCCCCCGGCCGGTTCGGGGGCGGCGGCGCGGGCACGACGTGGCTCGTCGGGTCCGCCGAGGACGTCGCGAAGTCCCTGCGCCGCTACCAGGACCTGGGCGTCACGCACTTCGTCCTGTCCGACACCCCGTACCTGCGCGAGATCCGTCGGCAGGGCGACCAGCTGCTCCCCCTGCTGCGGGACTGACGCGACGCCGCGAGGACCCGTTCGGACGACACCAGATCACGGCGACATAACGATGTACCTAGTACCGCGCCGATTTACCTAGTACCGCGTGGCTCAGGTGCTGGGCGGACTGCTAGACAGTCGCTCGGTTGCGCCCGAGGGCCCGCTCGACGACCACCGTCAACGGTGACGGTGCAGGTAGCGGGCCCGTCGGGCCGCCGTGTCCCCGCACCACCGCCCCGGGCGCACCCCGCCGGCGGTCACCACGACGAGGTGGTCAAGCATGAGGCGTCACATCCTGGCGGGCCTCGCCCTCGCGGTCCTCGCGACCGCGATCGTCCTGTTCTCGGGCCCTGACCTCCAGGGCGTCACGCTCCTGGGCGCCGCGCTCGGCGGGGCTCTCGGGCTCGTGCCCGACCGGTCCCCCGGCGCGCGCGCCGGCGCGTTCGCCGTCGGGTTCCTCGCCGCGTGGCTCGGGTACGCG
>NZ_JAAXOY010000170.1 GCF_012396155.1 Cellulomonas septica
GTTGCCGACCATGACGGCGGTGTCGATGAACTCGTTGATGCGGCGGACGTTCTTCACTCCGTCCCCCGCCTCCTTGACCGCGAACGTGCGCGCGGCGCTGTGCGGGGACGTGCTCGACCCGTCGTGAGGTGCGGTCGTGCGGCGCGCTGACGGGCGTCGCCCTACGCTCGGCGCATGGAGCGTCGGCGCGCGGAGCCCGTGGTCGTCGAGCGGCCCGAGGTCCCCTACGTGGGGATCGCGGCGCGCGTGACGACGGCGTCGCTGGCGTCGCTCGCGGACCGCTTCGACGACCTCTTCGCGTGGGCGGAGGCGCACTCGCTGACTCCGGCCGGCCCGCCGTTCTTCCGGTACCGGGTGGTCGACATGGAGCGTGAGCTCGTGGTCGAGGCGGGGCTGCCGCTCGACGAGGCGGTCACGGAGGCGGACGGTGACGTGACGCCCGACGTGCTGCCCGCGGGCCGCTACGTGGTGACGACGCACGTGGGTCATCCGGACGAGCTGGTCCAGGTGACCGCGGACGTGCTGGCGTGGGCGGAGGTGCACGGCGAGGCGTGGGACAGGTGGCCTGCGGAGGGCGGCGAGGCGTGGGGCTGCCGACTAGAGCTGATGTTGACGGACCCGCGCGTGGAGCCCGACATGAGCCGCTGGGAGACCCAGCTGGCCTTCCGGATCGTGGACGACGGGGTGCGGTGACACGTGCCGAGCCGCGTTTTCACGCGGAAGCGGCCTCTGGGGTGCGCCGACCGGGTGAATTGGACGGCCGTACGAAACTGGTGACTGGTAGCGCTTCCCTTCTCGTCTCATGTTGCTCTAATGTCGGACTTGTCAGCGAAACGGCAAACCCTCCGCAAGGGGGGGACGCAAAGCCACGGGACCCACGAGGTCAGCCGGGCTACCGAACAGACAGGAAGATGACATGGACCAGCGCGGGTTCTCCGTCGACCCCTCCGAGGCAGCCACCCCCTTCGTCCTCCCGGCCTCGCGCCTGCAGGCATGGGCGGCCCTCGCGGAGCGGCAGCACACTCTGGAGCTCGTCCCGGCGCAGCGCGACTACCTCGCCGCCTGACGACGACACCACCTCACGAACGGCCGGTCCCGGCGCAGCCCGGGGCCGGCCGTTCGCATGTCCGCGCCCGGACGGCGGGCACCGTCCCGTCGGGCGACCCCTCGCCGGCGACGGGACCATCGACCCGGGCCGCGACCGGCGACGCAGCCGTCCGCCTCGCACGGTTCGGGGCGGTTTGTGGCTAGCCTCGGCTCACCGGGCTCGCCACTCGGGGCGGCTCGCTTCCGAGAGAAGGTCGCATGGACAGCTTCTGGGACTGGTTCTGGCTGCTGATCTGGTGGTTCCTGTTCTTCGCGTACCTCGTCATCCTCTTCCAGATCCTCACCGACCTCTTCCGTGACCGGACGCTCAGCGGCTGGTGGAAGGCCGTGTGGATCGTCGGCCTGATCGTCTTCCCGTTCCTCACCGCGCTGATCTACGTGATCGCGCGGGGCAACGGCATGGCCGACCGCCAGCTGCACGCCGTCAAGCAGGCGCGGGCCGACACCGACTCCTACATCCGGGAGGTCGCGGGCAAGTCGCCGGCCGAGCACATCACGGAGGCGAAGGCGCTGCTCGACCAGGGCGTCATCACGCCCGAGGAGTTCTCGCAGCTCAAGGCCAAGGCGCTCGCCTGACGGTCGCCGCCGCACGACGGACCCACGGACGGGCCGGCGTCCCGCACGGGGGCGCCGGCCCGTCCGTCGTCGGCGCGGCCGCCCGTCGCGGCGCGGGCGCAGGGGTGTGCCGTGACGCGGGCGTCAGAGCTCGCCGCGGCGCTGCAGGTAGCGCATCGCGGCCCACCCGAACGGGATCCGCAGCCAGTAGGTGAGCGCGCGGAACAGGATCGCGATGGACGTCGCGACACCTGCGTTGATGCCGGTGATGGTCGTGAGCGTGCCCGCGAGCGCGAGCTCGACCGCGCCCATGCCGCCCGGCGTCGGCACGAGCGCGCCCGCGGTGTTGCCGGCGAGGTAGACCAGGGCGACCTGGATCAGGCTCGCGTCCTGGTTGAGGGCCTGCAGGCACGCGTCGAACGCGAGGATGTAGCCGAGCGTCATGGCGAGGTTGCCGCCGACCGCGAGCGCGAGCCGCCAGGGCTGCCCGAGCACCTCGATGAGCCGGGGCCACGTGCGCTGCAGCGTGGGCAGCGACTTGGCGAGCACCCACTGCCGCACGGGCGGCACCAGGAGCGAGGCGCCGACGAGCGCGGCGACGATGCCGATCGCGACGAGCATCGCCCCGGAGATCGGCAGCTGCGACTCGCTGCGGCCGGAGATGATCGTCAGCCCGAGCAGCAGGACGAGGGTCACGATGAACTGGCTGACCTGCACGAGCGCGACGGTCGCGGCGGACAGGGTCGTCGAGACGCCGCGCTTGGTGAGCATGCGCAGGTTGAGCGCCGCGGGGCCGATGCCCGCGGGCGCGGCGAGGGCGACGAACGTCGCCGCGGTCTGCACGAGCGTCGCGCGCCAGACCGGCAGGCGGACGGGCGAGAACGCCACGAAGGCCAGGGCCGCGGTCACCAGGGTGCTCATGCCGAGGGCGAACGCGATGACGGACCAGCGCCAGTCGCTCTCGGAGAGCGCCTCGCCGATCTGCTCGACGTTGATCGTCGTGAGGATCGCGAAGATCGCGACGACGGTGAGCAGGATGGTGAGGACGGTGCGGGCGCCGAACCGGACGAGCTGCTCGGGCTCGACGGACGCCTCGGGCAGGCGCGCGACGAGCTCGGTGCGCAGGTCGGCGAGCACCTGCTTGTGCGCGCGCATCTCCTCGCGGGTCTCGCGCGGCAGGGTGATGGTCTGGAGCAGCGGCCCGACGGCGGCGAGGTCGGCCTCGGGGAGCACGGCGGCCGCCGACTCGAGCGCGCGGGTCGCCCCGACGCGCAGCGCGAGGAGCGCGACGAGCTGCGTCACGTCCATCCGGCGCGCCAGGTCGGACGACGCGACGTCGCCCTTCTCCCACCCGACGAGCCACACGACGGGCTGCCCGATGAGGTCGTCGACGAGCACGACGTCGCTGGTCAGCGCGCGGTGCGCGACCCCGGCGACGTGCGCGAGCTGGAGCTGCGCCCAGATCTCGCGCAGCAGGTCGTCGGTGATGCGGTCGGGCGGCAGGTCCGCGAGCGGCACCGCCCGGCCGGGACGCTCCTGCACCAGGAGCATCGAGTCCTCGGCCTCGGCGATCGACAGCAGCTGCGGTGTGCGCACGCCGGCGGCGCGCGCGGCGTAGGCCTGGAGCGCGGCCCGGCTCGTCGCCTGCCGCAGCGAGACGACCGAGCGTCCCTCGATGCCGCGCATACGGATCGAGCGCCACAGACGTTCGAGGCCGCCGACGACCTGCCGGTCGCCGTCGATGACGAGCACGTCGAGCTCGTCGCCCGAGGTCGTCGTGAGCTCGTAGACGCGGTTCCCGGTCGAGCGTGTGAGGGCCCGGGACGCGGGTGAGCCGTCGAGCTGGACCGGCTCCGTGCCCTCGCGCTCGGCGAGCCGGGCCGCGTCGGTGTCGGTCGTGTCGTCGGCGACGCGGGCGAGGCGGGCCGGCTCGAAGCCGGCACGGCGGATGCCGTCGAGGAGGCTCGTGCCGTACGCGCGCTCGGACTGCACGCCGGACACGTACCGCACGACCATGCCCGCGACGCGCCCGATCAGCAGCGACACGACGAGGCCCGGCAGGGAGACGCGTCCGATGATGAGCAGCACGGCGCCGCTGATCCACAGGACGTTCCACGACCAGTCGACGGTGCGCCGGCGTCCGCGCGGACCGGCGACCGTGAGCAAGGCGACGACCATCGCGAACACGGGCGGCAGGGAGACGACGAGGTCGCCCCTGACGAGGATCGACAGGCCGTCGGCGAGGTCGGAGGGTGCCCACTCGACGATGACGAAGCGCAGCGCCTCGTTGAGCACGACGGCGACGACGGCCGCGGTGACGCCCTCCAGGAGCTGACGGCCGAGCCGGCGGATCGCGAGCTCGGCGAGCACCGCGAGCGGGATGACGAGCGCGACCAGCACCTCGAGGAGCTGCACGGGGATGAACAGGATGCTCCGCAGCAGGTCGGCGAAGCCCTGGACGTCCTCCGCGACGCCGCTCGTCGTGTTGGGCGCGTAGAACGCGAGCGCGAGCACCAGGACCACGCCGACCGCGGCGACGACGGCGTTGAGCAGGTCGGTCGGGTGGTGCACCCGGACGGTCGGGACGTCCTCGACGACGACGCGCGCCTCGGCCGGGTCCCCGCCGTGGTCGTCGACCGTCGGTCCGTCGGGCGCGCCGCCGCGCGTGCGGTCCGCGTCGACCGCGGCCGCACGACCCGAGGGCGGCGTCGACGACATACCGGCGAGTCTAGGCAGCGAGGGCCCGTCTGCCCGGGAGCCTGCACGTGACGTGGGACGGGACCGGCTGTCCGGTGCGGGCGTGTTCGGCGCGCTTCGTCCCGATGCCGGGGTCTAGCGTGGCCGACGAGGGACACCGTTGGCGTGCGGGTGCGGTCCCGCGAGGTGCCCCGGGGCGTGTGCCCGAGGAGGTCACGTGGTCGACGAGGTGGGCGCAGAGGTCGAGACGACGCTGCGCAAGATCTGGTGGCTCCCCGTCCTGCGAGGAGCCGTGCTGCTGGTCCTGGGTCTGCTGATGCTCGTCCGACCGATCGACACGGCGACGCTGCTCATGTGGATCTGGGGCGTGTTCGCCGTCATCGACGGCGTGCTGTCGCTGGGGATGTGGCTCGGCAACCGCAAGGAGCCGGGTGCGGGCTGGTGGGCGGTCGCCGGCCTGGTCGGGATCGCGTTCGGCGTGATCGCGATGGTGTGGCCCGACAAGTCCGTGACCGTCGTGTTCTACCTGATCTCGCTGTGGATCCTGGTGCTGGGCGTCCTCGCGATCATCGCGTCGGTGACCCTCTACCGGGCGCGGGACATCGGCTGGTACTGGGTGCTGACGTTCGGGCTCGTGTCGTTCCTGTTCGGCCTGCTCGTGCTCATCAACCCGCAGGAGACGATCGCGGTCGTCATGGTCCTGCTGGGCCTGTTCGCGTTCGTGGGCGGCGTCGTGCTCATCGTCAGCGGCTTCGCGACGAAGTCGTTCGTCCGCGCGGTCGGCCGCGGCTCGGCCGTCGTCTGACCGGTCCGGACCGGCGGGTGGTGGGACGCGTCAGGACAGGAGCAGCGCGTCCCGCCACTCGTCGGGGACGAGCGCGTACCCGACGAACACGAACACGTCCATGAGGGTGTGCGCGACGACGAGCGGCATGACCCGCCGTCGTCGGCGGTAGTACTCCGCGAACACGAGCCCCATGACGACGTTGCCCGCGAACGCCCCCCACCCCTGGTACAGGTGGTAGGACCCGCGCAGCAGCGCGCTCGCGACGACGATCGCCGGGCCGCTCCAGCGCAGGTCGCGCAGCCGCTCCATGAGGTACCCGACGGCGATGACCTCCTCGAGCAGCGCGTTCTGCAGCGCCGACAGCACCAGCACGGGGACGGTCCACCAGGCGGCGTTCAGGGCGGCGGCCTGCACCTCGACCGTGATGCCGAGCAGCCGCCCGACGGCGTAGAGGCCGAGGCCGGGGATCCCGATGAGCGCCGCGAGCCCGGCGCCGACGCCGAGGTCGCGCCACGGCCGGGTGCCGTCGAGCCCGATCCGGCGCACCGCCGAACGCCCGTCGGCGGACAGCAGGTACAGCGCGAGCGCGACGGGGACGAGCGCGAACCCGATCGACAGCAGCTGGTAGGTGAGGTCGAGCCAGGGGCGCGGGGAGCGGCTGGGGTTGAGCGTCGCCGTCTGGCTGCCGAGCGACTCCTCGCGCGTGAGGCGGTCGAGGATCGCGACCACGGCGTAGACGCCGGACCGGCCGAGCGACAGGCCGAGGACGATCCAGATCTCCGCGGTGAGGCGGCGGCGGAGCGCGCGCGGACCGGGGGGCGGGGCGAACGGCGGGCGGGCGTCGTCGTCGGGGG
>NZ_JAAXOY010000171.1 GCF_012396155.1 Cellulomonas septica
CCGACGATGAGCGCGCCGAGCAGGCTCCCCCACCCCGCGCCGCGGCCGCCGCGCCTGGCTCGGACGACCCTCCGCGGAACCCGCTCGCGCGGCGGTTCCTCGACACGCCGATCGGCCGGTGCACCGGTCCCTCGACGTGCCGGTCCGCCGGTGTGCGGGTCGACGCTCAGTCGTCCCGGGTCGTGCGGGTGTGCTCCGCGACGAGCGTCGCGAGCCGACGCGCCTCCGCCTCGGCGAGCTCGCCGTCGGCGCGCTGGATGCCCATGACGGCGAGCGTGTCACCGTCGGCCAGGTCGAGCTGGACCCAGGGGCGGCCGTGCCCGAACCGCACCGACACGATCTCGGACCACTCGAGCCGACGCGTGAGCATGAGGTTGCGGACCGTGAGGCCGCCGTCGTCCGCGCGGGCGCTCACCGTCGCCTGCCGCCAGCAGAACCACGCGATGAGCATGCCGACGAGCGCGAACCCCGCGCGGTCCAGCGGTCCGGCGTTCGGCAGGACCACGATGATGACGGCGGTGAGCACGAGCACCGCCACGGCCAGCGCGAGCGTCACGAGCCGCGCGAGCCGCGGCCGGAAGACCGTCGGGGCGGTCACGGCGACCGTCACAGGCGGCACGCGTGGATCGAGGTCACGAGGATCGCGCGCGCACCGAGGTCGTAGAGGGCGTCCATGACGCGGTTGGTCTGCGACCGCTGCACCATCGCGCGGACGGCGGCCCACTCGCGGTTGTGCAGCGGGGAGACGGTCGGCGACTCGAGGCCGGGCGTGATCGCGACGGCCTGCTCGACGAGCGAGAGCGGGACGTCGTAGTCGATGAGCACGTACTCCCGTGCGGTGAGCACGCCCTGCAGCCGCCGGGTGAGCACGTCGAGGCCCGTCGGCTCGTCCACGCCCGCGCGGCGGACCAGGACGGCCTCCGAGCGCAGGATCGGGTCACCGAAGATCTCGAGGCCGGCGGCCTTGAGCGTCGTGCCCGTCTCGACGACGTCGGCGATGACGTCCGCGACCCCGAGCCGCGTCGCGGTCTCGACCGCACCGTCGAGGCGCACGATCCCCGCGGCGCTCACCCCACGCTCGGCGAGGTACGCGGCGACGAGTCCCGGGTAGGACGTCGCGACACGACGGCCCTCGACGTGCGACACGTCGCTCATCTCGCCGACGGGCGCGGCCCAGCGGAACGTCGAGCGCCCGAAGCCGAGCGGGAGGTGCTCGACCGCGGCCGACTCGGAGTCGAGCAGCAGGTCGCGGCCGGTGACGCCGACGTCGACCGTCCCCGCGCCGACGTACACCGCGATGTCGCGCGGGCGCAGGAAGAAGAACTCGACGTCGTTGTCCGGGTCGGGCAGGACGAGCTCGCGGCTGTCGCGGCGCTGGCGGTAGCCGGCCTCGCGGAGCATCTCGGCGGCGGGCTCGGAGAGCGAGCCCTTGTTCGGGACGGCGATCCTCAGCACGGGGGTCCTATCGGGGGTGTCGGTGCGGGCGGGGCGGGAGGCTCAGAGGTGCGTGTACACGTCGTCGAGCGTGAGCCCGCGGGCCAGCATGAGGACCTGCAGGTGGTACAGCAGCTGGGAGATCTCCTCGGCGGTCCGCTCGTCGCTCTCGTGCTCGGCGGCCATCCACACCTCGGCGGCCTCCTCGACGATCTTCTTGCCGATCGCATGGACGCCGCCGTCGAGCTCGGTGACGGTGCGGGAGCCGGCGGGGCGCGTGGCCGCCTTCTCGGCGAGCTCGGCGAACAGGACGTCGAAGGTCTTCACGTCGGACAAGCCTAGACGGGCGTCCGGGGTGGCCTGTCGTGCGTCCGCCAGTCAGGCGTCGGCCCCCCTCCCTCCCCGGCCTCCCGCAGCCTGCGGTGAGCGTGGAGGATGTCGGTCGCAGCGGGCATCTCGGGCGTGAGAGGCGCAATGGCCTGTTATCGCGCATTCCGGACACACGGGATTCGTCGCGCCTCGCTCCCACCCGCCCAGCTCCCCGCCGGCCCAGCTCCCCGCCGGCCCACCTCCCCGCAGGCCGCGTTGCCCGCGGGATGCGCGATCGGCACGCCCGGAGCAGGGCCGCCCCACCGCCCGGCGGGCGTGGCTCAGGCGGCGACCTCGCTCCGCTCCCCCGCCGGTACGGCGGGCTCCTCGCCCCGAGCGCGCAGCCACACGGTGAAGCCGTAGATCACCACACCGGCGTAGACGACGTAGAGGACCGCGGACGGGTAGTAGCCCGCCGAGACGAGCAGCGGGACGCCGACGACGTCGACGGCGATCCAGATGAGCCAGAACTCGATCCAGCCGCGCGCCATGCCGTACGTCGCGAGCAGCGAGCCGACGAAGATCCACGCGTCGGCCCACGGCCCCCACGAGCCGAGCGCCGAGAACAGGGCCGCGAACCCGACGGTGCCGACGACGGCGACGCTCCCGATGAGCACCCACCCGCGCGGCCCGGCCCACCGCGGCACGACGGCCGGGGTGTCGGCGGGGGCGCCGTGCTCGAGCGCCGCGCGCTGCGTCTGGCGCCAGCGCACCCACCCGTACACGGACACGGCGACGAAGAAGACCTGACGCCCCGCCTGGCCGTACAGGTCGGTCTGCTGCGGGGTGTGGAACACGCCGCCGAGGAAGACGGTGAAGAGCAGGACGTTGCCGACGATGCCGACCGGCCACGCCCAGACACGACGGCGCAGGCCGCCGACGGCGGACGCGAGGCCGAACAGGTTGCCGACGATCTCGCGCCAGAGGACGTCGTGCCCCGCGATCGTCAGGGTCGCGTCGAACAGCCAGCCGAGCGGTCCCACGTCACAGGCCCCGCAGCGCCACGACGGTGGCGACGGCGGCCTCGGCGGCCTCGGCGCCCTTGTCCTCGTGCGAGCCCTCGAGGCCCGCGCGGTCGAGCGCCTGCTGCTCGTCGTCGCAGGTGAGGACGCCGAACCCGACCGGCACGCCCGTACGGACGGCGACGTCGGTGAGCCCGAGCGTCGCACCCTGGCAGACGTACTCGAAGTGCGGGGTGCCGCCGCGGATGACGACGCCGAGCGCGACGACCGCGTCCGACGTGCGCGCGGCGACGGCGGCCGCGACCGGCAGCTCGAACGTGCCGGGGACGCGCACGACGCGGACGTCCGTGACGTGGGCCTCGTCGAGCGCACGGCGGGCGCCGGCGAGGAGCCCGTCCATCACGGTCGTGTGCCAGCTCGCGGCGACGACGGTGACGCGCAGGCCGGTGCCGTCGACGGTCAGGGTGGGTGCTCCGGCACCGCTCATGCCAGGTCCTCCAGGTTCTCGAACGCGTGGTCGGTGGTGTCGGCGCCGGGCGTCGCGGGGGCCGCGAGCACGGGGCGGACGGGGATCGGGTCGCGCTGGGCGCCCGTCGGCAGGTGCAGCAGGTGCCCCATCGACGTGGCCTTGGTGCGCAGGTACGCCTCGTTCTGCGGGGTGCGCCCGACCTCGAGCCCGCGGACCTCCGCGACGTCGATGCCGTGCGCGCGCAGCCCGGCGACCTTGGCGGGGTTGTTCGTCAGCAGGCTCACGCGGCGCACGCCGAGGTCGGCCAGGATCGCCGCGGCCGCCCCGTACTCGCGCCGGTCGGCGGGCCACCCGAGGTCGAGGTTCGCCTCGACGGTGTCGCGCCCCTCGTCCTGCAGCGCGTACGCGGCGACCTTGGCGAGCAGGCCGATCCCGCGGCCCTCGTGCCCCCGCAGGTAGACGACGGCGCCGCCCTGCTCGGCGGCGAGCTCGAGCGCGGCGTCGAGCTGCGGCCCGCAGTCGCACCGCGCGGACCCGAACGCGTCGCCCGTGAGGCACTCGGAGTGCACGCGCACGACCGGCGTGGTCGCGAGCCCGCGCGTCGGCACGAGCGCGACGTGCTCGTCGCCCGTCCGCAGGTCGCGGTACCCGTGGATGCGGAAGTCGCCGTGCCGCGTCGGCAGGTAGGCGGTGTGCGTGGCGTGCACGCGGTCGCGCAGCGGTGCGGCCGCGGGGTCGACGGGCTCGACGTCGTCGTGCGCGGTGCGCCACGCGACGATGTCCTCGATCGTCAGGAGCACCAGACCCTCGGCCTGCGCGAGCGCCGACGCGTCGGGCAGACGCGTCATCGAGCCGTCGTCGTTCACGAGCTCGGCGATCGCGCCGACGGGCTCGAGACCTGCGAGGCGGCACAGGTCGACGGCGGCCTCGGTGTGGCCCGCACGGTGCAGGACGCCGCCGGGCACGGCGCGCAGCGGCAGGACGTGCCCGGGGCGGATGAGGTCCTCGTGCCCCGAGGCCGGGTCGGCGAGGACGCGCAGCGTGCGGGCGCGGTCGGACGCGGAGATGCCGGTCGTGACGCCCGTCGCGGCGTCGACCGTGACGGTGTAGGCGGTGCGTCGCGGGTCCTGGCTGTGCGGGACCATGAGCGGCAGGTCGAGCGCGTCGGCGCGCGCCGCGGGCATGGGCGCGCACAGGTACCCGGACGAGTGCCGGATGGTCCAGGCGACCCACTCGGGGGTCGCGGACTGCGCGGCCAGGATGACGTCGGCCTCGTTCTCGCGGTCGGGCGAGTCGGCGACGAGCACGGGCCGGCCGGCGCGCAACGCGTCGAGCGCGTCCTCGACCGTGCCGAGCCGCACGTCGCTCACCGGGCAGTCCCGGCGGTCCCGGCGTTCCCGGCGGTGGCGAGCAGGCGCTCGGTGTACTTGGCGAGGACGTCGACCTCGAGGTTGACGCGCGCGCCGGGCGCGAGCGAGCCGAGGGTCGTGACCGCGAGCGTCGTGGGGATGAGCGACACGCCGAAGGAGTCGTCGCCGACGTGGGTGACGGTGAGCGACACCCCCGACACCGTGATGGACCCCTTCTCCGCGACGTACCGCGCGAGCGCCGGCTCGAGCCCGATCTCGACCTCGTCCCAGCGCTGGCCGGGCGTGCGCGACAGCACCGTGCCGACGCCGTCGACGTGGCCCTGCACGACGTGCCCGCCGTAGCGGCCACCGACCGCGAGCGCCCGCTCGAGGTTGACGGTCCCGCCGGTGCCGAGGTCGCCGAGCGCGGTGCGGCGCAGGGTCTCGGGCATGACGTCGGCGGTGAACGTCCCGTCGCCGGGGAGGTCGGTGACGGTGAGGCAGACGCCGCTGACGGCGATCGAGTCGCCGGGCCGGGCGTCGGACGTGACGAGCGGGCCGCGGACGCGCAGGCGGGCGTCGGCGACGACCCCGTCGGCGTCGGTGCCGGGCTCGACGGCCTCGACGGTGCCGATCTCCTCGACGATGCCGGTGAACATTCAGGCCTCCTGGGTGGGCTGCGGGGTCGGGGTGGCGTGCGCGGGCTCGGGGGTGGCGACGACGAGGACGTCGGGTCCGAGGGGCAGCACGCTGCGGGTGGTGAGGCGGACGGCGTCGCCGATCGTGGTGACGCCGAGGTCGGCGACGGCCGCAGGGCCGGCACCGAGCAGGACGGGGGCGACGTAGGCGTGGACCTCGTCGACGAGCCCGGCGCGCAGGAACGCGGCGGCGAGGGTCGGGCCGCCCTCGACGAGGAGGTGGCGGACCTCGCGCTCGCCGAGGACGCGCAGGACGGCGGCGGGGTCGTGGGTGCGGACGTGGAGGAGCTCGCCGCCGGGGCCGAGCAGGCGGGCGTGGGTGGGGACGTCGCGGTGGCCGACGACGACGCGCAGCGGCTGGTCGGTGTGGAGCTCGCCGGCGGCGTTGCGCGCGGTGAGGGCGGGGTCGTCGGTGAGGACGGTGCCGGTGCCGACGGCGATCGCGTCGACCTCGGCGCGCAGGTCGTGCGCGTGGTGGCGCGCGACGTCGGACGTGATCCAGCGGCTCGTGCCGTCGGCGGCGGCGACGCGCCCGTCGAGGGTCGTGGCGAGCTTGAGGGTGACGAAGGGACGTCCGCGCTCGACGGACGCGAGCCAGGTGCCGAGCAGCGTGCGGCCCTCGTCCTCGAGGACGCCGGTGAGGACGTCGACGCCGGCCTGCCGCAGCCGGTCGGCGCCGCCCGCGGCGACGGGGTT
>NZ_JAAXOY010000172.1 GCF_012396155.1 Cellulomonas septica
CGCTGTTCTGACCACGCCCGGCGCTTCCGGCGGGGTGCGTCTTCGGAGCCACGGGCGGACGCGGCCCGGTTGCCGGATGCGGCCTGGTTGCCGGACGCCTGGTGGCCGGACGCCTGGGTTGCCGGACACGGCCTGGTGCCGGACGGCGAGCGTCAGGCCGGCGGCGCGTCCGTCCCGGCCGGGGTCCCGGCCTCCGGCTGACCGGCCGCCAGCGTGGCCAGCGCGGTGCCGGCGGTGCGGTGCACGGTCGCGACGAACCAGCGTTCGGGTGCCGCGCCCCACTCGTCGCCGACGGCCGTGATCGGGAACAGCAGCAGCCCGCCCGTCGGGTGCGTGAGCACGAGCTGCGTGCCCGACCCGTCGGTGCGGGACGCCCACGCGAGCCCCGGGACGCGCTGGACGAGCAGGTCGCCGAACGCGACGCCGAACGCGTTGACGAGCGGCTCCGGGTCGGGGCGGTCCCCGGTCGCGCGCCACGTCGCCTGGACGCGGTCGAACAGGTCGCCCACGGCCTGCGCGTCGAGCGAGCCGTCGCACAGCTCCTCGACGAGGGCGCGCTGCTGCGCGGTCCACACGAGCTCGGCGGCGTTGAGGGGCGCGAGGACCGGCTCGGCGTCCACGTGCTCGGCCCCGGCGGGTCCGTGCGGCGTGGGCACCACGGAGCCGTCCGTGGGCCTGGGCGTGCGACGGAACAGCGGCATACGGTCCTGATCGACGCGTCCGGTACGGGACTTGACGGACGACGAGGGCGGGTCCCCCGTCCGGACGACGTGCGTCGTGCCGGTCGGAGGACCCGCCCTCGTGAGGAGAAGCCCAGGTCAGGGCCTCGGTCGGGACCGCGCGGGCGGTCCCGACCGGGTCAGGACCGCGTCACCGTGATGGCGTGCGTGGTGACGGTCGGGAGGTACCCCTTGTCGCCCGCGTACAGGGCGGTGACGTAGCCGCCCACCTTCACGGCGGGCAGCGTGACCGTTGCGGAGCCGTCCTTCAGCTGAGCCACGGCCACGGTGCGCAGGTTGTACAGCACGGTGACCTTGCCGGTCGGGGCCGGGGCGCCCGCGGCGCCCGAGACCGTCACGGTGACGGCCGGCTTCGCACCCGCCGGCACGGTCCACGAGCCGGTCGAGAGCGTCGCCTTCGCGAGCGCCGGCGTCACGCGGTAGGACCGCTGCGACTTCGACGACGAGACGTCCGCGCTGCCGGTGTAGACCGCCGTCAGCTGGTGCGTGCCCACGGTGAGGTCCTGCGGCAGGGCGATCGTCGCCGTCCCGACGAGGTTCGTGACGGCCAGCGTGCCCGTCCCCAGGACCTTGGTGCCCTCGCGGATCTCGACGGTGCCCGCGGGCGCCGCCGTCTGACCCGTCACGGTGACCGTCGCGGTGACCGCGGCGCCGTACGGGCCGGAGTTGCGCGACAGCGTGAGCGCCGTGGACGACCCCGACTTCTTCAGGTCGACCGTGACGACCGCGGACGTCGACGACGCGTACAGCGCGCTGTCCGGCGTGAACACCGCCGTGAGCGCGTGCGAGCCGGCACCGAGACGGACCTTCGCGGTGGCCGTGCCACCGCTCACGGCCGCCGAGGCGACCTCCGTCTCGCCGTCGCGGAACGAGACCGTGCCCGTGGCCTCGGCCGGGGCGACGGTCGCCGTGAGCGTGAGCTCCTGGCCGGCCTTCGACGCGCCGCTCGCCGTGAGCGTGGTGGTCGTGGCCGTCGGCTCCGGCACCGTGACGTCGACGACCTGGGCGCGAGCGGCCGGGTCGGCGTTGAGGTGGTGCAGGACGAGCAGCCGGCCCGAGGTGGCGTCGGCGGACCGGTGCACCGGGATCTGCGTGCCGTCGTCACCGAGCGACGAGAACGAGCCCGCGATGTCCGGCTCGAACCAGAACGGCGGGTCGAACGGGTCGATCGTGAACGGGTCGGCCTCGTCGATGGCCGGCGGCGTCACCGCGTAGTCCGGCGCGTAGGTCCACGCCCGGACGGTCGGTGTCGCACCCGGCTCGAGGCCGAGCCCGGCGATGTCCACCGGGGCGACGAGGACGTTGCTGTCGAAGACGCCGGCCTCGACGTCGCCGAAGAACCCGTTCACGGGCCACTGCGACACGACGTCGCCCGACGCGAGGTCGTACGTGTCGGCCAGCGTGATGTCCGTGTCGGGGAGCTTCTCGACGACCGTCTGGAAGTCCTCCTCGCCGTCGCCGTCCACGTCGATGTCGAACACGGGCAGCCAGTTGAGCCCGAGGGAGGCCCACTCCGCGTCGGTCGCGAGGCCGAGGCCGATCACGCCCTCCACGGCGGGGTCGCCACCGGCTGCGGCCACCTGCGGTGCGTTCGACGCCCAGCCGACGTACCGGATGTCACCGGCCGCGAGCGTCGACTCCGAGGTGACGAAGCCGGCGGGCGTGGCGTCGCGGCGTGCGTCGGTGGCACCGAGCACGAGCGGCGTCGTCAGCGAGTACCAGCCGCCCTCCGCGACGCCGCGGCCCGCGAGCGTGAGCGGCGCGGTGGTGGCGGCGGCGTCCGCGAACGCGACCGGGGCCGCGGTCAGCTCGCTGACGAGGCGCGGCGCGGCCTGGACGGGCACGCGCAGCTCCTGCGCACCCGACGTGAGCACGAGCCGGCCCGAGACCTCGGAGACGTACTCGCGCGGGACGCCGGCGGTGACGGCCGCGGACGTCGGGTCGAGGTCGCGGCTCAGGGTCGCCGGGTCGGCCGTGAACGTCAGCGTGACGACCGCGGAACCGCCGGCCGGCAGCGTGAACGACGCGGGCGACGCGGTGATGGACGCGTCCCCGGTGGTCGTCGACGTGGTGACCGACGTGCTGTAGCGGGCGCTGGCCGTGCCGAGGTTCTTCACGGTGACCGTCTTCTTCTGCACGACGGGCTGCGCGCCGACCTCGACGACGCCGAAGGACACCGAGGTCTGCTTCGGGTCCTGCGTGTTGTACGCGACGACGTTCGTGTTGACGGCCTGGAGCGCGTCGACGCGGCCCGAGCCCACGCGGCGCGGCCCGTAGGCGTCGCCCGTGCGGTTCTGGCCGGTCCACACGTCGTGCGTCGCGGTGTTGACGACGGCGGCCTTGACCTGCGTCGCGTCCCAGCCCGGGTGCGCGCTGCGGACGAGGGCGGCGATGCCGGCGACGTGCGGCGACGCCATCGACGTGCCGGAGAGCGACTGCGGCTCGTTGCCCGTGCCGGACGCCGCCGAGAAGATCAGCGTGCCGGGTGCGGCGACGTCGGGCTTGGCGTGCCCGAGCGAGCCGTGCTCGCCGCGCGACGAGCCCGGGTTGAGCGCGTCGCCCGCGAGGTCGGCGACGACCGCGCCGGCGAGCGACGGGCCGATGTGGACCGTGAGCGTGCCGGCCTGGATCTCCGGCAGCAGCGCGTCGGTCGTGGAGGCCGTCATCTGCGCGCCGGGGATCGTGGCGGTGCCGGAGATCCCGGCGGAGAAGACGGTCTGCTCGGTGGGCAGCAGGACGCCGACGGCGCCGGCGTCGGCCGCGTTGGTGAACCGGGCGACGGAGCCGCAGCGGCGGGTCGCGTCGTCGTCGTCCCACCAGAGGTAGGCGATCTTGCCGGAGACGGTCGCGGCCTGGGCGGCGGTGAACGCGGTGCAGCCGTCGAACGTCGCGCCGACGTAGGCGACCGGGGCCGTCACGTCGGGGCCGGCGTACGCGATCGAGTTCTGGCCGGAGTGCAGGCCCACGAGCGCGGGGTTCGCGGCGGCCGTGACGTCGATGCCGTCGTACGTCTGCGGGGCGCCGACGGAGTTGGCGACGGTCAGCGCGCCCGCGGCGTTGCCGGGCGAGCCGCCGATGTCGGTGATGTCGCCGGAGTTGCCCGCGGAGTTGACGACGACCGTGCCGAGCGCGACGAGCGCGTCGACGAGCATCGTGTCGGGGTCGTCGGCGGGGGCGCCGTCCGCGCCGAGCGACAGGTTGACGACGTCGAGCCGGTCGCCGAAGTCGCCGTCGGCGTTCGGGTCGGCCGCGCGGTCGAGCGCGAGACCGGTGAGCTCGGTCGAGCCGCCGATGTCGCCGAAGACCTTGAACGCGTACAGCCCGGCCTCGGGCGCGGTGCCCGGGCCGACCTGCCAGTCGGCGACCGACGTCAGCGACGTGTAGTCGCCCTCGAACGTCGTGCCGTCGGGCAGGACGCCGTAGCCGGCGGCGGTTCCGGCGACGTGCGTGCCGTGACCGACGTTGTCCGACAGGTAGGTCGCGTCGATCGGGTTGTCGTCCGGCGAGGGGACGGGCGTCGAGCCGGGCAGCGGGTCGACGCTGGGGTCGTACAGCGGTCCGGCGAAGTCGTACCCGCCGAGGAACTTCTCGGGGTCGAACAGGCCGGCGGGCACGGGCTGCGTGCCGTCCTCGCCGTACGCCTCCTCGTACGCCGCGACCGTGCCGGGGCCGCCGAAGTCGGCGTGCGTGTAGTCGAGGCCCGTGTCGATGACGCCCACGCGGACGCCCTCGCCGGTCTGGCCGGTGCTCTGCCACGTCGCGAGCGCACGCGTGAACTCGACCTGGTGGCTGTTGTCGGCGGTCTTGCGGGCCACGCGGTAGACGGCCACGACGTCGGGGCTCTCCGCGAGCGCGCGGACCTCGGCGGCGTCACCGGTGACGAGCGTGCCCGCGACGAGGTTGGTCAGGGTGGCGATGCGCTGCGGCTCGGCGGCCGTGGCGGAGCGGGCGGTCTGCTCCTGCGGGACGACGTCCTCGGCGAGGTCCTCGGTGACCTCGGCCTGGGCGCGGACCTGTGCGGGCGTGCCACCGTCGGCGACGACGTCGGCGCCGGACTTCGCGTCGAGCTGGACGAACGCGGTGACGCGTCCGGTGGCGTCCTGCAGGTCGCGCGAGACGCGCGCGGCGGCGCGGGGGTCGAGCTTGCCGGGGTCGGCGGCGCTCGGGGTGTCCGGGGGCGGTGCCGCGGTGGCGGGCTGCGCGCCGAGGACGGCGGTTCCGAGGGTGACGGACAGGGCGGTGAGCCCGGCGAGCAACGGACGACGTGACATGTGCACATCCCTGACTGGTGAGGACCGGCGTGCACCCGGCCGACGAGCCGTTTCCTGGCTCGCGCACCCGGGTGCCTCGTGCACGTTACTGACGAGTCACGACATTCGTCACCCCCGTGCACGGTCGTCTTTTTCGTCGGAGTCCCGTCGGAGTCGGACGCGCGTCCCGACGCCGGCGGGCGACCGTCGCCGCGACCTGCGTCAGCGCAGCGGCACGAACGTGTAGGAGCCGTGGGTCGTGACCAGCACGCGTCCGTCGACGCGGCGCACGAGGTGCATGGTCGAGCGGACGGGGATGACCATGCGGCCGCCCTCGGCGACCTGGTCGACGAGGATCTCGGGGAGCGCGCGGGGTGCCGCGGACACGAGCACGCGGTCCCAGCCGCCGTCGACGGGCCGTCCGAGGACGTGCGGGTCGGCGCGGTCGACCGACACCCACGGCATCCCGCACGCGTCGACGTTGCCGCGACCCCAGTCGGCGAGCTGCGGGTCCAGCTCGAGGCCGAGCACCGTGCCGCCGGGTCCCACGAGCCGGCCGAGCAGCGCGGTCGTCCACCCGGACCCGCTGCCGACGTCGAGGACGCGCGCGCCGACGGGGACCTGGAGGAGCCGCAGCATCGCGGCGACCGTCGAGGGCTGCGAGCTCGTCTGGCCGTGCCAGAGGGGGAGCGGGTGGTCCTCGGCCGCGCGGGCCTGCTGCTCCGGCGGCAGGAAGTGCACGCGTGCGAGCGTGCGCATCGCGTCCGCGACGTCGGCCGCGCGCTCGGGGTCGGGGCCGGTGGTGGCGCCCATCGTCCGAGCCTACGGCGGC
>NZ_JAAXOY010000173.1 GCF_012396155.1 Cellulomonas septica
TCCCCTGGTCCTGGGTGAACTGGATGCCGGTGTTGAAGGCGCCCGAGATGTTGTTGCCGACGATCCGCATGTTGTTGCCCTTCTGGATCTGGATGCTGTCGTCGTGGCTCGGGGTGTTGTTCTGCGCCGGGTCGACCTCGTAGTGCAGGTTGTCGTGCAGGTAGGAGGCCTCGATGGTGACGTTGTCGCCGTAGACGTGGGCCATGTCGATGACGTCGTGCAGGTTCACGCGCTGGAGCGTGAAGTTGTAGCCGCGCACGCCGTCGACCCAGGGGCCGGGGGCCGAGTTGTAGAGCTCGGAGTCGATCACGGTCACCGAGGCGGTCGAGGACGCGCTCGTGATGAGCGCCGTCTGCTTCGACGTCGGGGCGCCGCGCACGATCGAGTTCTTGATCGTCACGTTGGGGGCGGCGACCTTGACGAAGCCGCGCACGTCGAGCCCGTCGATCACGGCGTTCGGGGTGGTGATGGTCAGGTCGCCCTGGTGCACCGTGAGCTTCGTGCCGTTCGGGACGCCCGTGGTCGTCGCGTCGGGCACGTAGGACCCGACCGGGCCGGGCACGACCGGGGGCGGGGTCACCGTGCCGGTCGAGGTGGCGCGCACGTCGGACACGCGCAGCGTGATCGGGGCGTTGGTGACGGACGAGCCGGTGTAGCCGCTGAACGCGATGCCGCCGGGCGCCTGCAGGGCGGGCGTGCTGTCGGTCGCGGTGAGCTGCCAGTCGGCGGGCTCGGTCGCGGTGGTCGACCAGACCTTGGCGTTGAGCGTGGTGGGCGCGGTGCCCGTGACGACGAGGTGCACGTTGAGCTGCTTGCCGGTCGTGCCCAGACCTATGAGGGTCTGCGAGGCGAGGGTGGTCACGGTCGAGCCGTCGACGCTGATGAGCGAGACGCGCACGTTGCCGTCGGCGAGGACCTTGGCGCGCAGGCGGTAGGACGCGGTGGTCGAGACGTCGCGGCCGGAGACCTCGGCGTCGACGTGGCCGCCGACGGGTGCCTTGTCGAGGCTGATGACCGCACGGAGGTCGGTGTCGGTCGACTTCACGGTCGGCAGCGAGGAGCCGAGCTTCCAGCCGGCCTTCTGGATGGTCATGCTCGCGACGCCGTCGGCCACGGTGTAGTCGGAGGCGCTGCCGCCGGTCGTGGCCCACGCGCCGCCCGTCGTCGCGCTGCCCCAGCCACCGTTGACCTGCCGCCCGAACGCGTCGACGGCCACCTGCGTGGGTGCGACCGTGTTCGCGGCGAGCGACTCGGCGCTGCTCTGGTAGTCGGACGCGGTGGCCGCGTGGGCCGGCATCGCGAGGCCGACGAGGCCGACGGACAGGGCGCTCGCGACGACGGCGAGGGCGGTGCGGCGGACGGGGGTGGAGACGTGCAGGCGCGCGGAAGACATGCGGAGCTCCTCGGGGTGTGGGGAGTCGCTGCGTGACCGACGACCGGATGTGGTCGAGGTGAAGGGCTGGAGCCCTCGGCGGACCGCGGGCTGCCTGACCCGCGGTGAGCGACACCATCAACTTATGAGCGGTCTCCGCTGAGATCTGGGCCTATCGACCCTGGTTATGTCCGATGTTATGTCAGTCATTCGCCCATGTTCGAAACGATTGCGGGGTCTGACCTGCGCGTTCGACCCGTCCCGCCGTGATTGCCCCGGCGAACCGCTCGCGGGTGGTGACTTATGTCACGACGTACGACCGCGGGGGACGGTGGCGGCGGAGCGGTCGCGTTGATTTACCGGGGCATCGGTCTCTGACCGGCGGAAACGTTGCCCGGGGCATCGTCCACAGGACGGTGCGCGCGGGGCCCGGAGGGTGTCGGTGACGACCGGGTGAGATCGCGCCACGACCTTGACACCCTCACGGGACCGGGTCGGGAGGGGGTGAGATCCGCCACGGGTCGTGCCCGCGGGTGGCCCGTCCACCGCTCCGGACCGCGGACCGCGGCGCCGCGCGGTCGGGACCGATGCGCGCCCCGGGGTCGTCAGGCGGCGTCGACCGTGTCCGCGGCGAACTGGGTGCGGTAGAGGTCGGCGTACAGGCCGCCGCGGGCGACGAGCTCGGCGTGCGTGCCGTGCTCGACGACGCGGCCGCGGTCGACGACGACGATCGAGTCGGCGCGGCGTACCGTCGACAGCCGGTGCGCGATGACGAGCGACGTGCGGCCCACGAGTGCCTCGTCGAGCGCGGCCTGCACGGCGGCCTCAGACTCGGAGTCGAGGTGCGCCGTGGCCTCGTCGAGCACGACCACGTCGGGCGCCTTGAGCAGCAGCCGCGCGATCGCGAGCCGCTGCCGCTCGCCGCCGGACAGGCGGTAGCCGCGGTCGCCGACGACGGTCTCGAGCCCGTCGGGCAGGCGCATGACGAGCTCCCACACGTGCGCCTGGCGCAGCGCGCGCTCGAGGTCGGCGTCGGTCGCGTCGGGCCGGGCGAACCGCAGGTTGCCCGCGATGGTGTCGTGGAAGAGGTGGGCCTCCTGGCTCACGACGCCGACGGTCGCGCGCAGCGAGTCGAGCGTCACGCCGCGCAGGTCGGCACCCGCGATGCGGACCGAGCCGCGCGTCGGGTCGTACATGCGCGTGACGAGCTGGGAGATCGTCGTCTTCCCGGCGCCCGAGGGGCCGACGAGCGCGACGAGGTGCCCGGCGGGCACCGTGAACGAGACGTCGCCGAGCGTGTCCTCGGCGGTGTCGGCACGCAGCGTCGCGACGGACTCGAGCGACGCGAGCGACACCTCGTCGGCGGTCGGGTAGCGGAACCCGACCGCGTCGAGCTCGATGCTCGCGCCGTGCCGCGCGACGTCGTCGCGCAGGTCGCGCGCGTCCGGCGCGTCGGTCACGGTCGGCTCGAGGTCGAGGACCTCGAGGACGCGCTCGAAGCTGACGAGCGCCGTCATGACGTCGACCTGCACGTTCGACATCGCGGTGAGCGGCCCGTACAGCCGGCCGAGGTACGACGCGAGCGCGACGACGACGCCGACGGTGAGCTCGCCCCGGATCGCCGCGAGGCCGCCGAGCCCGTAGACGATCGCGGTCGCGATCGCGGCGAGCGTCGTGAGGCCGACGCGGAACCACGTGCCGTAGAGGGCGCGCCTGACGCCGATGTCGCGGACGCGCGAGGCCTGCTCGGCGTAGGCGGCGGACTCGCGCTCGGGGTCGCCGAACACCTTGACGAGGTGCGCGCCGGCGACGTTGAACCGCTCCTGCATGGTCTGCGCGGCCTGCGCGTTGAGCTCGTACGACTCGTGCGTGACGGCCGCGATGCGCGGCCCGAACCAGCGGGCGGGCAGCACGAACAGCGGCAGCAGGATCAGGGAGAGCAGCGTGAGCCGCCACGACATGGAGAGCATCGCGGCGAGGACGAACACGACCGTGAGCGCGTTGCTCACGACGTTCTGCAGCGTCGAGGTGAACGCCTGCTGCGCGCCGAGGACGTCGCCGTTGAGCCGCTGCACGAGCGCGCCGGTGCGGGTGCGGGAGAAGAACGCGAGGGGCATGCGCTGCACGTGGTCGAAGACCGCGGTGCGCAGGTCGAGGATGAGGCCCTCGCCGATGCGGGACGAGACCCAGCGGTCGGCGACGGCGAGCCCGGCGGACAGGACCGCGAGCGCGGCGACCGCGACGGCGATGAGGACGACCAGGCGCGTGTCGCCCTGCGTGATGCCGTCGTCAATGAGGTGCTTGAACAGGAGCGGCGGCAGCGCGCCGGCGCCGGCCTCGAGCGTGATGAGGACGAGGAAGACGGCGAGGGCGCGGCGGTGCGGCCGTGCGAAGGCGAGGATCCGGCGGAGGGTGTCGCGCGAGAGGCGTCGGCGGCTGACGGACCGGTCGCGGGCGAAGCCGCGCATCTGCGGGTTGCCGCCGCCGCGACCCATGCCGGTGGGCGCGGGGCCGGGGTGGTGGGGGAGAGACATGAGGCGTCTCCCTTCGTGCGGGGGGACGTGCCGGGTGAGCACGCGATGCTGAGGTTAACTCACTATGTCGTTGGTTCACAACTGTTCGCGAGGCGGGTACCGTCACGGCCGTGAGCCCGCACGACGACGCTGCCACCGACCCGGTCCCCGCGCCCGCGATCGCCGGGTCGACCGCGGGGGACGAGTCCGCGGAGCTGCTCGACCTCCTGCACCGGCTGCTGCGTGACATCCGCCGCTCCGCCACCTCGTCGCTCGGGCCGGCGAGCCAGGCACCCGGGCAGGTCCGGATGCTGCGCGTCCTCCAGCACTGCGACGGGCCGCTGCGGCTCGGGCACGTCGCGTCCGCGCTCGACGTCGCGCCCCGGTCCGTCACGTCGAAGGTCGACGCCGCCGAGGCCGACGGGCTCGTCCGCCGCATCGCCGACCCCACCGACCGCCGTGCCACCCTCATCGAGCTCACCGACGCCGGTCGCACGCTCCTCGCCGACGTCTCCGCCCGACGCCACGAGGGCGTCGCCGGCCGCCTCGACCGCCTCGCCCCCGACGAGCGCGCGCAGCTCCTCACGCTCCTGCGCCGCCTGGCCGACGACCCCACCCCCTGACCGCCTCGCCGAGCGCACTCGGCCCTTCACGCTCCTGCGTCGCCTGGTGACGACCCACCCGCGCCGAGAACAACATCAGCGCTGCGTAAGGGCTCCCTAGCGGCGCTGATGTTGTTCTCGTGCGTCGTGCGTCGTGCGTCGTGCCTCGTGCGTCGTGCGTCGTGCGTGCGGACGGGGTCAGGTCCGGCGGGGGCCCGGGAGGATCACGCGCAGAGGGCCGTGTCGATGACCGCGTCGACGTGCTGCATGGCCTCCGGGTCGGACACCGACGACGGGAGCGCCGTGACCGCCACGGACGCGGCGCGGCCGTCGGTCGTCACGCCCTCGCGCGTCGAGTAGCCGAAGATGTCGCCGCCGTGACCCCACGCGACGCCGCCGCAGCTCAGGGACGTCTCGGCGATGCCCAGGCCGTACCGCATCGGGCCCCACTCGGCGGGCACGGGCACGGTCTTCTGCATCTCGGCGAGCTCCGCCGGGCCGACCAGGCGGCCGTCGAGGATCGCGGTGTAGAGACGGATCAGGTCGCTCGGGGTGCCGATCACGTCGCCCGCGGCCCACGCCGCGCTCGGGTCGAGCTCCGTGACGTCGCGCAGGGTCCCGCCCGGGGTGTCCGAGTGGTAGCCGTGCGGGTGGCGGCCGCGGATCTCGCGCTCGCCGACGGCCGGGAGGTAGGTGTCACGCAGGCCGGCCTTCTCGATGACGCGCTGCGTGAGGACCTCGTGCAGCGGACGTCCGGTCACCTTCTCGACCAGCAGCCCGGCGATCACGTAGTTCGTGTTGCTGTACGACCACGACGTGCCCGGCGCGAACGTCGCGGGTCGCGTCATGGCCGCGTCGAGCAGCGCGCGGGGCTGGACGTACGTGTCGATCATCGCGTCGACGCCCGACAGCCCGTCGGAGAGCAGCACGTCGAGGTACTCGGGGATGCCGCTCGTGTGCTGCAGGACCTGCCGGACCGTGATGGTCGCGCCGTCGACGCGCTCGGCACCGTCGCGCCCGTTGTCGACGAGGCCCGGCAGGTACGTGCCGATCGGTGCGTCGAGCTCGATCTTCCCCTCGCCGACCAGCTGCATGACGGCGACGGCGACGAACGTCTTGCTGTTGCTCGCGAACCGGACCCGACCGTCCGTCGGGACGCGCGCGCCCGTGCCGAGGTCGCCGACCCCGGCGACGAGGTGGCGCGTGCGCCCGCGCTCGTCGCGGACCGACGCGAGCGCGGCGGGGAAGCCGTCGTCGTGGACGAGCGCGTCGACTGCGCCCCGGACGGCATCGCGACCGTGCCCCTCGCGCGCCTGGTCGGCCTGCTCCGGTGCGGGTGCGGGTGTG
>NZ_JAAXOY010000174.1 GCF_012396155.1 Cellulomonas septica
GTCACGCGGACGCCGCCGGCGTCGTCGCACCCTTCGACGCCGGTGTGCGCGCCCACCCCGGACCGGCGCCCGACGTCTGGACGGAGTCGCTCGCCACCGTCGACGGCACGATGGTCGGGCTGCGCCAGCGCGACGGCTGGAGCCTCGTCGGCCTGCACCCGGACGACTGGTCGTCGCGGTGGGAGACCCCCGTCCCCCGCGTGCTGCCCCGGGAACGGCCGTACTGGATCGACGACGAGGACCTCGACGCGCTCGCGGGCCCACGCGACGTCGACGCCCTGGCCGTGGCGGGGGCGCTCGGCGGCGACCCGTGGTGCGTCCGCGCAGGCGGTGACCGGCCGCTCGCCGTCTGCGGGCTCCAGTACGGCACTCTCGTCCTGGGTGCCCCGCTGTCCTCGACGTGGTGGGTCGTCGACGCCACGAGCGGCGAGGTCGTCCGCACGGGGACGGCCGGGCCGGCCGAGTGGGTCGGCATGACCGGCGACGCCCTCGTCCGCGTGCACGGGGTCGACACCGCGGGCCACGACGCCGGCTCCGAGAGGCCGGCGGGCTGGGCGGTCGAGGCGACCGACCCCGTCACCGGCGACGCGCGGTGGACGTGGGACGCGCCCCCGACCGGCGCCCCGTCGGACTCCCCGTCCGCTGCCGGCACACCGGGTGAGCCGGAGGCGATGCCCTCGGTCGTGCTCGGCACGACCCGCCCGGGTCGCGTCCTGGTCTGGCTCGGGGAGACGGCCTGGGTGCTCGACCACGACGGTCAGGTCGTCGAGGAGGTGAGCGTCCCACCGGGTGAGGGCGTCGCGCTCGGGCGCAACGGCCGCGCCGGGCTGTTCGGCGGCCGCGTCACGGGTGACGACGGGTTCGTCCGGCAGGAGACCCTCGCGCAGGTCGCGATCGACGACGGCACGCTCCCCGACGACGTGCTCGTCATGCGCAGCGGCCTCGCCGGCGCGGACATGGTCGTCCGGTCGTCGGACGGGCGCGACCGGTGGAGCAGCCCGCTCCCGCGCCTCCCGCTCGCCGTGCTCGACAGCGACGTCCTCGTCCGCACCCACACCGGCCTCGCGCGGCTCGACGGCCCCGACGGCACGGTGGTGTGGTCGGTCGAGAGCGGTGTCGACGCCGACGTCGTCGTCACCGACGGCCGGACGCTCCTCGTCCGCGCGGGCGGCACGCTGCGGGCGCTGGCATGGTCCACCGGCGAGGTCGAGTGGGAGCGGACGCTCGCCGACGTGGGCCTCGCCGGCGAGATCCGGTCCGTGCGGCTCGACCCCGCCCTGCGCCGGCTCGTCGCGTCGTTCGACGACGAGCTGCGCGTCCTGCCCTGACCCGTCCCCTCCGTCGTGCCGGCCGGGTGCCGTCGCAGGCTGCCCGGACGATACTGGACGCATGATCTCCGTCGACCTCGCGCTCCTCCTGCGGGGGGCCGGCCTGCGCTGGCACCCCGCGTCCGGCGACCGCTTCGCCGTGATCCAGCCCGACATGGCGGGGGAGGTGTTCACGATCTCCGAGATGACGATCGAGGCGCACCACTACCCGACGGGCACGATCCTGGGCTTCAACGGGACGACGGAGTGGGCGCTCGACTCGGTCGCGCAGGAGGACGCCGTGTGGCTGCCGCGCGAGGACCAGATGCGCGAGCTGCTCGGCGGCACGTTCCGGAGTCTCGCGCGGTCGACGGACGGCACCTACCAGGTGCTCGTCGAGCGCCCGGGCCACCCCGAGCAGGTGTTCACCGCCGACTCGGCGGAGGAGGCCTACGCCGACGCGCTGCTCTCGCTGGTCACGGCCGCGGTCGAGCGCGTCGGCTGACGCCACGAGCGGCCGCGAGCCTGTCGAGCGCGTCAGCCGTTCTGCTCGTACGCGAGCCGCAGCAGGGCGACGAGGTCGTCGTCGACCTGCGCGACGTCGGTGAGGCCGACCTTGTGCGTCGCCGATCCCGGGGCCCTCGCGGGCACGAGTCGTGGGTGGTCGGGCGGGTCGACGAACCGCAGCCCGACGTCGACGCGCGTCGCGGTGGTGGCGGCGACGGCCGCGAACTGCCGACGCCGGACGAACGGCACGTACGTGCCGCGCCCCTCGCGCGCGACGTCGTCGCCGAGGGCGACCAGCGCGGACTCGACGGCGTCGTAGATCGGCCGCAGCGCCTCGCGCGCACCCGTGTACTGGCTGTCGACGTACCCCTCGACACCGGGCCGCTGCCACCCGGCGGACTCCGCGACGGAGAACGCGATCGCCCACTGCGTGTTCTGCGGCACCCCGTGCACGTCGCGCAGCCAGGCACGGACGGCCTTCTGGTCGAGGGGGTCGACGCCGCTGCCGGTCCGCACGAGGTGCACCCACTCCGCGAGGTCGCGCCCGGTGCGCGCGCGCATCCCCTCGGTGACCGCGGCCATCATGTCCTCGGGCGACGACGCCATGCCCTCAGCGTAGGCACCGGGTGCCTCCGGTCGCGGGCGGCCGGACGTCTAGACTCTCGGGCATGTCCACCCTCTCTCGCGACGAGGTCGCGCGCGTGGCGGGGCTGGCCCGGATCGACCTGACGCCGGCGGAGATCGACCGCCTCGCCGGCGAGCTCGACGTCATCGTCGAGTCGGTCGCCCGCGTGAGCGAGATCGCCACGCCCGACGTGCCGGCCACCAGCCACCCCCTGCCGCTGACCAACGTGTTCCGCCCCGACGTGCCGGTCGCCCCGGTGGACCGCGACGCGGTGCTCGCCGCCGCGCCCGCGTCGGAGGACGGCAAGTTCCTGGTCCCGCAGATCCTGGGGGAGGACGCGTGAGCGCGGACCTGACCCGGCTCTCGGCCGCGGCGCTCGCGGACGCGCTCGCCGCCGGGGAGACGTCGAGCGTCGAGGCCACGCAGGCGCACCTCGACCGGATCGCGGCCGTCGACGGCGCGGTGCACGCGTTCCTGCACGTCAGTGCCGACGAGGCGCTCGCGACCGCGGCCGACGTGGACGCGCGCCGGGCCGCGGGCGAGGACCTGCACGCGCTCGCGGGCGTGCCGATCGCGGTCAAGGACGTCGTGGTGACGAAGGGCCTGCCGACGACGGCCGGCTCGAAGATCCTCGAGGGCTGGGTGCCGCCGTACGACGCGACGCTCGTCGAGCGCATCAGGGCGGCGGGCCTGCCGATCCTCGGCAAGACCAACATGGACGAGTTCGCGATGGGCTCGTCGACCGAGCACTCCGCGTACGGCAACACGCACAACCCGTGGGACCTGGACCGCATCCCCGGCGGCTCGGGCGGCGGGTCCGCGGCGGCCGTCGCCGCGTTCGAGGCGCCGCTGGCGATCGGCACGGACACGGGCGGCTCGATCCGCCAGCCCGGCGCCGTGACGGGCACGGTCGGCGTGAAGCCGACCTACGGGTCGGTGTCGCGGTACGGGCTCATCGCGATGGCGTCGTCGCTCGACCAGGCCGGCCCGGTGACGCGCACCGTCCTCGACTCGGCGCTGCTGCACGAGCTCATCGGCGGCCACGACCCGCTCGACTCGACGTCGATCGCCGACCCGCTGCCGTCGCTCGTCGAGGCCGCCCGCGAGGGTGCGACCGGCGACCTCACGGGCGTGCGCGTCGGCGTGATCCGCGAGCTCCAGGGCGAGGGCTACCAGCCGGGCGTCCTCGCGCGGTTCCACGAGTCGCTCGACCTGCTGCGCGCTGCGGGTGCGGAGATCGTCGAGGTCTCCTGCCCGCACTTCGAGTACGCCCTGGGCGCGTACTACCTGATCATGCCGAGCGAGGCGTCGAGCAACCTGGCGAAGTTCGACGGCATGCGCTTCGGCCTGCGCGTCGTGCCGGACGACAACCCCACGGCGGAGCGCGTCATGGCCGCGACGCGTGGCCAGGGCTTCGGCGACGAGGTCAAGCGCCGCATCATCCTCGGCACGTACGCGCTGTCGGCGGGCTACTACGACGCCTACTACGGCTCGGCGCAGAAGGTGCGCACGCTCATCCAGCGGGACTTCGACGCGGCGTTCGCGCAGGCGGACGTGCTGGTGTCGCCGACGGCCCCGACGACGGCGTTCAAGCTGGGCGAGAAGCTCGACGACCCGCTCGCGATGTACCTCAACGACGTCGCGACGATCCCCGCGAACCTCGCGGGCGTGCCCGGCCTGTCGCTGCCGAACGGCCTCGACGACGGCCTGCCGGTCGGCTTCCAGGTGCTCGCGCCCGCCAAGGCGGACGACCGGCTGTACCGCGTCGGCGCCGCGCTCGAGACGCTGCTCGAGAAGGAGTGGGGCGGCCCGCTGCTGGCCCAGGCCCCGGAACTGGAGACCCGATGACCACGCTCGTGGACTACGACGAGGCCGTCACGCAGTTCGATCCCGTCATCGGCATCGAGGTGCACGTCGAGCTCGGCACCCGCACCAAGATGTTCGACGGCGCGGCGGTGACGTTCGGCGCGGAGCCGAACACCGAGGTCACGCCCGTGTCGCTCGGCCTGCCCGGCGCGCTGCCGGCGGTCAACGGCACCGCGGTCGAGTACGCGATCCGCATCGGCCTCGCGCTCAACTGCTCCATCGCGGAGTCGTGCCGGTTCGCGCGGAAGAACTACTTCTACCCGGACGTCCCGAAGAACTTCCAGACGTCGCAGTACGACGAGCCCATCGCGTACGAGGGGTACGTCGACGTCGAGCTCGAGGACGGGTCGACGTTCCGCGTCGAGATCGAGCGCGCGCACATGGAGGAGGACGCGGGCAAGAACACCCACGTCGGCGGCGCGACGGGCCGCATCCACGGTGCCGAGTACTCGCTCGTCGACTACAACCGCGCGGGCATCCCGCTGGTGGAGATCGTCACCAAGCCGATCACGGGCGCGGGGGAGCGAGCGCCCGAGGTCGCGCGCGCCTACGTGCAGACGCTGCGGGACCTGTTCCGCGCGCTGGGCGTGTCCGAGGCCCGCATGGAGCGGGGCAACGTGCGCGCGGACGTCAACGTGTCGCTGCGGCCCACGCCCGAGTCGGCGCTCGGCACCCGCACCGAGACCAAGAACGTCAACTCGTTCCGCTCGATCGAGCGTGCCGTGCGCTACGAGATCTCGCGGCAGGCGGGCGTGCTCAACGACGGCGGCGCGATCGTCCAGGAGACGCGGCACTGGCACGAGGACACGGGCACGACGACGTCGGGCCGCGTGAAGTCGGACGCCGAGGACTACCGCTACTTCCCGGAGCCGGACCTCGTCCCCATCGCGCCCGACCGCGCGTGGGTCGAGGAGATCCGCGCGACGCTGCCCGAGCTGCCCGCGGCCCGTCGCCGTCGGCTGCAGACGGAGTGGGGCTACGCCGACGCGGAGATGCGCGACGTCGTCAACGCCGGCGCGGTCGAGCTCATCGAGGCGACCGTCGCGGCCGGTGCGTCGCCCGCCGCCGCCCGCAAGTGGTGGATGGGCGAGCTCGCCCGCACCGCCAAGCAGCAGGAGGTCGAGCTCGAGGCGCTGCCGATCACGCCCGCGCAGATCGGTGCCCTCCAGAAGCTCGTCGACGACGGGCGGATCAACGACAAGCTCGCACGCCAGGTGCTCGAGGGCGTCCTGGCGGGCGAGGGCGAGCCCGAGGCCGTCGTCGTCGCGCGCGGGCTCGAGGTCGTCTCCGACGACGGCCCGCTGCTCGCCGCGATCGACGAGGCGCTGGCCGCCCAGCCCGACATCGCCGAGAAGATCCGGTCCGGCAACCTCGGCCCGGTCGGCGCGATCATCGGCGCCGTCATGAAGGCGACGCGCGGCCAGGCCGACGCGGGCCGCGTGCGCGAGCTCGTGCTGGAGCGCGTGCAGGGCTGACCAGGACGACGTCCGCGGGGCCGGTCCGGTGCACACCGGGTCCGGCCCCGCGG